>NZ_LJHZ01000017.1:0-51256 GCF_001296055.1 Novosphingobium sp. AAP93 | reverse complement strand
CGCCCGGCCACCCACAGCGTACAATTCCGTTGGGTGGCCGGGCGGGGGAGCGGGCTGGTGCCGCCCTGCGCGTGAGCGCAGCAAACTAAAGCGTGCTGTTGTCGATCACGAAGCGGTAGCGCACGTCGCTCCTCAGCATGCGCTGGTAGGCGCCCTCGATCTCTTCCATGCGGATCAGTTCGATATCCGAGACGACGCCGTGTTCGGCGCAGAAATCGAGCATTTCCTGCGTTTCCGCGATGCCGCCGATGAGTGAGCCGGCGAGGCTGCGGCGGCGCATCAGGAAGTGGAACAGCGTGGGCATCGGGTGCGGCCTTTCCGGGCCGCCGACCATGACCATCGTGCCATCGCGCGTCAGCGTGAGGAGGTAGGGATCGAGATCATGGCTGTGCGAGACGGTGTTGATGATGAGATCGAGCGTCTCGCGCGCCGCCTTCATCTCGGCCTTGTCGGTGGAGACGACGACATGGTGCGCGCCTAGTGCGAGGATTGTGTCTCGCTTGGCGGGATTGGTGGTGAAGGCGGTGACTTCGGCGCCCAATGCGCGGGCGAGTTTGACCGCCATATGGCCAAGGCCGCCGATGCCGACCACGCCGACGCGCTTGCCCGGCCCCGCCTGCCAGTGGCGCAGCGGCGACCATGTGGTGATCCCGGCGCATAGCAATGGCGCCACGGCGGCGAGCTGTTCCTTCGGATGGCGGATGGCGAGGACATAGGCCTGATCGACCACGATCCGCTCGGAATAGCCGCCAAGGGTGTGGCCGGGCGCATCGGGGGTGGGTGAATTGTAGGTGCCGGTCATGCCGTTTGCGCAGAACTGCTCCAGTCCTTCGCCGCAGGCCGAACAGGTGCGGCAGCTGTCGACGATGCAGCCGACGCCGACCGTGTCACCGGGTGCGAATCGCGTGACCGCACTGCCGACGGCGCTGACCGTGCCGACGATCTCGTGGCCCGGGACGCACGGATAGAGCGTGCCGCCCCATTCCCCGCGCACGGTGTGCAGATCCGAATGGCACACGCCGCAGAAAGCGATTTCGATCACCACATCGTCCGGTCCGGCCTCGCGGCGCTCGATGGCATGGGGGCCGAGCGGCTGGTCGGCTGCCTCGGCGGCATAGGCTTTGACGGTCATGGGATGGCTTTCGGAAGGGGGACGTGTTGCGCGCACCATGGCAGCCGCCGCGGCGGGGAACAAACTCTCACTTGTGGGAAGCGGCAATGCCTTGTCGGAACGACGTGGCAGGAGTGGAGGGACTCGAACCCCCGGCCCTCGGTTTTGGAGACCGATGCTCTACCAACTGAGCTACACTCCTGTGCCGGAGGAGTGCCCTTAGTGGGTTGACGCGGGGAGCGCAACCAAAGAACAATCCTTCAAAGATGTCCCGTCACGACACCTCGATCATTCCGCCTGAGCTTCTGCTGCAGGCCTATCGCGCCGGCATTTTCCCGATGTCGGACAGCCGCGACGATCCCGAAGTCTATTGGGTCGAGCCGCGGATGCGGGCGATTCTGCCGCTTGGCGGGTTCCACCTTTCGCACAGCCTCGCGCGCACCTTGCGCCGCGGGCGGTTCCGGGTGACCTGCAACGAAGCCTTCGACGCGGTGATCGATGCGTGTGCCGCGCCGCGCGCGGAAGCGGAGGACAGCTGGATCAGCCTGCGCATCGCCGAGAGCTACCGCGAATTGCACTTACACGGTCATGCCCATTCGATCGAGACCTGGCAGGCGGGACCGGGCGGCACCGAAGTGCTTGTCGGCGGGCTCTACGGCGTCGGGTTCGACCGGGTTTTCTGCGGCGAGAGCATGTTCAGCCGGGCGAGCGATGCCTCGAAAGTAGCACTGGCGTGGCTGGTGGCGGCCTTGCGGCGGTCGGGTGCGCAGCTGCTCGACTGCCAGTTCACCACGCCGCACCTCGCCTCGCTGGGCGCGGTGGAGATCACTCAGGCGCGCTATCTCGAAATGCTCGAGGCGGCGCTTGGCCCTCAGGCGGGCGGCGAATCATCCGCCGGGACATCGTCGGGTGCGGCAGGCGCTTCGGTGGCCGGCGCGGCGGGCGGCTTGCCGGCGGGCTTTGCCGCGCTGCTCGTCGATGCGGCGGCGGCGGGGCTGTCTTCCTCGCCGGGGAACTTCATCGCGCAGTCCTTGACCCACACGTCGTAGACGGGGTGCTCGACCACGTTGAGCGCGGGCGAGTTCTTGAACAGCCAGCCCGAGAAGACCTTGTGCCAGGCGAGCTTGTCGCGCGTCGTCGCGCGTTCCTCGACGAAAAGCTGGACGAAGGCTCCGGTTTCCGGCGGGTCTTCCCACGGCGCGGTGCGCTCGCACGTGGCTAGCTTGATGATCGCATTGCCGATGCGGCGCGATTCGCCGGTCTTCAGCTGGACGATCTGGGTGATGTTGTTGCGCTTGTTGAGGAAGCCGAGCGTGGCAACGCGGTCCTTTACCGGGGTGCCGAACTCGTTTTCCACCACGCCCGAAGCATTCGCGGCCGGGCCCGCACCTTGGGTCGCCTCGTTCGGCGGCGGGGCTTCGGCGTTCTTGTTGCCGCCACAGGCCGACAGGGCAAGCAGGCCGGCCGTCAGCAGCAGCGGTAGCTTCAGCGACAAGGGGCGGCGCATCAGCCTTCGGGCGACCAGGCTTCGTAGTCGCCGGTGGCGCGTGCCCGCTTGCCGCCACGCTCGAGCGCGCCTTGCGGGCGATAGGCGGCAGATGTGCCGGTGGTGTTGGGAGTGAAGTCCACTTCCCAGATGCGCGCCGGGGGCAGGTTGCTTTCGGGCGTGCCGTCGAAATTGCCATGAAGCCAGCCGTGCCATTCGGCAGGCACGCGGCTCGCGTCATTCGGGCCGTTGTAGATCACCCAGCGGCGTTCGCGCCCGGCGAAGGGGTGGCCCTTCGGATAGGGCTTGCGCGCGCGATAATAGGTGTTGCCCTGCGCATCCTGACCGACCTTCACGCCATTACGCGCGCTGTCGAGCATGGTGCCGAAGGTGGCGCCGTCCCACCAGGTGAAGATCTTGCCGAGGATGCTCATGGAAAGCGCGCTTAGCGTCTCACAGGGGGGCCATGCAAGCACGCGATGCATCGTTCTGGCACGATGGGACCGCATAAGGGATTGCATTGTGGCCTTGTCTTCATAGTTTGCGCGGGAAAGCCCGTTGCAACAGGATGATAGCGTGGCGTGGGAGCACATCGAGATTGCCCGTTTCGGCGGGCCGGAAGTCCTCCAGCTGGTCACCGAGGACACGCTGCCGGTGCCCGGACCCGGTGAGGTCCGCGTGAAAGTGCTGGCGGCGGGAACCGGCTTTACCGACACCTTCATCCGCATGGGCCGCTATCCCGATTTCAAGGGGCCGCTGCCGTTCACGCCCGGGTATGATCTGGTCGGCGTGGTCGATGCATTGGGCGAGGGCGTGACGGGTCCGGCGGTCGGGACGATGGTCGCGGACATGAGCGTGGTGGGCGGCTACACGCAGTATGCACTGCGGCCTGCGAGTTCGCTGGTGCCGGTACCCGAGGGCATCGATCCCGCCGAAGCGGTATGCCTGCCACTGGCCTACATGACCGCATACCAGATGCTGTCGCGCGCCGCCGCAATCGAAGCTGGCGCGACGATCCTGGTGATCGGGGCGTCGGGATCGGTCGGCACGGCACTGCTCGATCTGGCGCGGGCGATGGGCCTCAGCGCGATCGGCACCTGTTCAGCAGCGAACATGGGCGTGGTCGAGAGCTATGGCGCGCAGGCCATCGACTATCGCGCGGGCGATTTCACCGCTGCCGTGCTGCAGGCCACCGGCGGGCGCGGGGTGGACGCGGCGTTCGATGCGATCGGCGGCGCGCATTTCAAGCGCTCGTTCGCCGCGCTGGCCAAGGGCGGCGTGCTGGTCGGCTATGGCTCGCAGACCATGGCGACGGGCGGTGAGAGCCTGATCGCGGCGGGGCTGGGTCTGCTGCGCCTCAAGCTGTGGTCGGCGCTCAGTCCGCTGTTCGGTGGGCGGCGCGCGGTGTGGTATTCGATTACCGACCGGCGCAAGGCGCATCCTGCACAGTTCGCCGACGACATGGCCAAGCTGCTGAATTGCCTCAAGGAAGGGCGCATCAAGCCAGTCGTCGCGGACCGCCTGCCGCTCGTCGCCGCCGCCGATGTGCACCGGCGGATCGACAAAGGCGGGCTGGGCGGGAAAGTCGTTCTGCTACCCTGGCAGAGCGCCTGACTTACCAGGTGACCGAATCACCCGGCTTCAGGCCGATCTGCGCCGCGCGCCCGCCATTGAGCTCCAGAACACCTGCCGCATTGCCGAACGCAGGGAGCGGCTCAAGGTCATAGGGCACGGCATTCGCGGCAATGTTGAGCACCTTGTGGTCCGCGCCGACGAAGATGATGTCGAGCGGGATCACCGTGTTCTTCATCCAGAAGGCGGCGGGACGGGGCGGGTCCATCGGAAAGATCATGCCCTCGTCCGCGCCCATCGCGGTACGGAACATCAGCCCGCGTTCCTGCTCTGCGGGGCTGGCGGCGACTTCCACCTTGAACACGTGCGGGCCGCTGGCGGTGGTCACGGTCAGCGGAATGACCTTGAGCCCCGAGACCGGATGAACGGCGGACTGCACGGTGGCGGCGGTGGTCGCCGTCCCCTGCGCATTCGTCGATCCGGCAGCAAGCGGCGAGCAGCCGACTGCGGCGATCAGCAGCGCAAGGCTGGCGGCCCTATTCCAGATCGTCTTCGGCATGTTCGTCAGCCCATTCTTCGAGGTCATCAAGGTCCCGCGCATCCATTACCCGGCGCACATGGTCAAGCCCATGCCCCGCGCGAAGGTAGGCCGCGAGGTGTTTGCGGCGCACGGCAGGATCAAGGCAGGGTTCAGCTGAATAGGGCCAGAACCGCTTGCGCCGGGCGAAGGCCATGACGGCATGGCGGCGCTCGGTCTCGCTCCCGCGTGCGGCGGCGCGCAAGGGTGCGGCGATCCCGTCATGGTCCAGCGCGGTCTCGATCCGCCGCGCGCCATAGCCGCGCCGCCTGAGCCCCTCGCCCTTGGCAGCGGCATAGGCAGCATCGTCGACATAGCGCCGCTCCGTCATGCGTGCGACAACGGCAGCGACATCCGGCGGGACCTCCTCCGCCCAGCCGCGCTCGCGCAACTTGCGCTTGAGGTACGTCGAAAGGCGCCCTGAACTTGTCGCAAACCGGGCTACATAGGTCAGCGCCAGCGCATCGAGTGCGGGGCTATCCAGCGGAGGCGGAAGGCTTTTCTGCCGCGTCCCGCCGGCTCGGCCCGACGCGCGTCCAGAACTCGTTAACGACATGCCACATTCGTGCCACAGTCCCGGCTAAATGGGAACATCCCGCAAGTTGCTGCGGGTACGGAACAGGCCGTTTTGGCCCCATTTCGCAAGCAACCAGACCAATAAACGGGGTAACGCATGACTGTCCTGGAAGCCGCCACCAAGGCCGCTCTGGTTCCTACGCCCAACGATGATGGGCGTCCGCGTCGGTTCGCCGATTTCAGCACCTTCTGCGATGCGCTCGACTTCGCTGCGGAAGGCGCCTGCGGGCTGAATTTCCACGACGCGCGCGGCACGCTGGCCCGCGTCTATCCCTATGCCGAACTGCGCGCCGATGCGCTGGTCGCCGCGCGCCGGCTGATCGCGATGGGTGTGCAGCCGGGCGACCGCATTGCCCTGATCGCCGAGACCGGCCCCGATTTCGCCGCGCTGTTCTGCGGCGCGATGTATGCCGGCGCCTGGCCGGTGCCGCTGCCGTTGCCGACCAGCTTCGGCGGCAAGGAGAACTATATCGACCAGCTGGTCGTGCAGATCACCAGCTCGGACCCGGCCATGCTCGTCTACCCCGACGAGATTGCTGCGATTTGCGCGGCGGCGGCTGAGCGCTGCGGCTGCAAGGGCTTGACCTGGCTGGAGTTCGCCGCCGCTGCCGAACCGTCGGACGCGCCGCTGCCGACGCCCGATCCGGACGCGATTTCCTATCTCCAGTATTCAAGCGGCTCGACCCGCTTCCCGCACGGCGTCGCCGTAACCCACCGCGCGCTGCTGGCGAACCTTGCCGGCCATTCCAACGGCATGTCGTTCCAGCCCGGCGACCGCGCGGTGAGCTGGCTGCCGTGGTACCACGACATGGGCCTTGTCGGCTGCTTCCTCTCGCTGATCGCCAACCAGGTCTCGGCCGACTACCTCAAGACCGAGGATTTCGCGCGGCGTCCGCTGGCGTGGCTCGACCTCATCAGCCGCAACAAGGGCACCACGCTCTCCTATTCGCCGACCTTCGGCTACGACATCTGTGCCCGCCGCATCTCGAGCCAGAGCAACGTGGCCGAGCGCTTCGACCTGTCGCGCTGGCGCGTGGCGGGCAACGGCGCGGACATGATCCGGCCCGATGTGATGCAGAGCTTCGTCAACGCCTTCGCCGACGCGGGCTTCAAGGCAAGCGCGTTCCTGCCGAGCTATGGTCTTGCCGAGGCGACCCTTGCTGTCACGCTGATGCCGCCGGGCGAAGGCATCCGCGTCGAACTCGTCGAGGAAGAGCGCCTTTCCGGCACGCCGCGCGATCTTTCGCGCCCGGCCCGCTACCGCGCGATCGTCAACTGCGGCGTGCCCGTGCGCGGCATGGAAGTTCAGGTGCGCGGCGAGCATGGCGAGGCGCTCGCCCACCACCATATCGGCAAGGTGTGGTGCCGCGGCACTTCAGTGATGCACTCCTACTTCCGGGATCCGGAAGCGACCGAGGCCTGCCTGGTGGGCGGCTGGCTCGATACCGGCGACATGGGCTACCTCAACGAGGAGGGCTACCTGTTCATCGTCGGCCGGGCGAAGGACATGATCATCATCAACGGCAAGAACCACTGGCCGCAGGATATCGAGTGGGCGGTGGAGCAACTGCCCGGCTTCCACCAGGGCGATATTGCCGCGTTCTCGGTGGAGACGGAAAGCGGCGAGGAAACCCCAGCGGTGCTCGTCCACTGCCGCGTTTCCGATCCCGAAGAGCGCGTAAAGCTGCGCGAGGCGATCCGCGACAAGGTTCGCGCGATCACCGGCATGAATTGCGTGATCGAACTCGTGCCGCCGCGCACGCTGCCGCGCACCAGCTCGGGCAAACTCAGCCGCGCGAAGGCGAAAAAGCAGTATCTGAGCGGCGAGATAGAGCCTTACAGCCTGGCGGCGTGAGGCGGCGGGCGAATCCAGCTTCGGACTTTGCCCAACACCCGCTCATGCTGAGCTTGTCGAAGCATCGTGTCCAGCGGTTGCGCCAGCACTCTTCGACAAGCTCGGGGTGAGCGGTCTCGTATCTGGGCCTGCTTGATTGCAGTCCCTTAGCCGACCAGTTTCTCGCCCTTCTCGCGCACGGCGCTTTCGATCATCCGCCGAGCGAAGCCTGCACCGGCGGGGATCTCGACTTCGAAATCGAGCGAGGCTTCGGTGACCGTCGCGCTGCAGGGGATCGTGTAGCCCATTGCGCTGACGACGAGAGCCAGCGTGTCTTCGTCGGCCCAGCTGGTTTCGACGGTGGCGAGGCTGCCAAGCATGCCCTTGGCCTTGTCTTCCGCCTGCCCCAGCCGCGCGGTTATGCGGCGGCGCAGTTCGTCCTTGCCGAGGGTGTGGGGGATCGAGACGCGCATCAGCTTTCCGTTTTGGGTGCTGTCAGTTGGGGTGCGGCCTGCTCCAGCCCGTCGCCGTACTTGTAATCGAGGAACCGTCCGCGCACCGCCAGCGCATCGAGATCGCCGGCGGCAAGTTGGCGGGTGACAGCATCGATTTCCTGGCTGATCTTGCCGAGGCCGTCGGCGAGCTGCTGATCGGCCGTCCGCCCGTCACGCTGTTCGCGGCGCAAGTTTGCGGGGATGCGGCGATAGCTTTCGACCATCCCTGGCAAGTGTTCGCCCACCAGCTTGCGCACTTCGGCCACGGCGGGTTCGGCGGGATCGACGCCTTCCAGCTGGACGCCGAGGCCATCGAGCTGGACGCCGATCTGGTCGATAAGGTTCACCGCAGGAGCCGGGAGTGCTGGCCGCTGGGCTTCGAGCCAGAGCTCGGTCCGGGCGACCATCGAGCGGACGTCGCCCCGGTTGAGCATGCCGAGTTCGGGCACTTTCATGCGCGGGAAAGTGCCGAGCAGGGTGAGCGCGGCAACGATGGCAAGGAAGGTGACGACAATACCGGTGAAGCCGATGCCATCGATCACGAGGCCGGTGACGAGCGCGGCGAACAGGATACCCATTACCGCAAAGGCCATGCGCGCGGCCTTGCGCAGCATGTGCAGGCGCTTCAGTTCGGCCGATCGCCGACCGATGGACTTGCCGCCCACGCGCCGCCCGCCCGCCTGCTGGCGCTGCAGGCTGGCGCGCGCTTCGGCGAGGATGCGGCTGCTGTCGCTCGCGGTCTCCGCCATGGGAAGGTCAGCCTTCGAGGCTCAGCAGCGGTGACGTGGCGCCGCCTTCCAGCTTGGCCTGCGATGCGCCTTCCGCGCGGGCGATATAACCCTTGGACTTCTCGACTTCGCCCGAGAGCGTGTCGACCGTCTGCTTCATCGCTTCCAATGCCTTGAGCTTGAACGTGTCGATGGTGTCCATCGTCTCATAGATGTTCTGGAAGGCGCGCTGGAGGGTTTCGAGCGGGATCGTGCTCGACGCGGCCATTTCGTGAATCTTGCCGGTCTGCTCGCGCAGCAGCTTGCCGGTGGAATCGATGATGTTCGCGGTCGTCGTGTTGAGCGCGGTGATCTGCGAAAGGACGAGGCGCTGGTTGGTCATCGCCTGCGCGACGGTGACCGCGGTGCGCAGCGCGGCGACGGTGGTCGTGCCGGCACGGTCGACGCCCTTAACCAGTTCGACGTTGTTCTTCTTGACCAGATCGAGCGCAAGGTAGCCCTGCACGGTCACGGCCATCTGCGTCAGCAGATCCTGCGTGCGTTGGCGCGTGTAGAACAGCGCGGACTCGCGGATCGCCTTGGCCTTGGCGGGATCGGTATGGTCAAGATCGTTTGCCGCGTCTTCCAGCTTCTGGTCGAGCACCTTGGAGATGTGGATCATCTGCTCGAGATTGCCCATGGCCTCCCACAACTTGCCGCGCTCGACGTCGATCGCGGCGTTGTCCATCAGGAGCTCGTCCTTGCCCGAGGCGAGGCGGTCGAGGATCGCCTTGATGTGGCCTTGCGAGGATGTGTAGCTGTCGAAGTAATTCTTCAGCTTGTTGCCGAAGGGGATGATGCCGAGGATCTTGCGGGGCGCGGAAAGATTGCCCTGCCGGCCCGGATCAAGCTCTTCCACCGTGCGGCGCAGCGCGGCGAGATCGGCGCCGACACCCGAATCCTTGTCCATCGCGCGCACCGGCCGGTCAAGGAAGCGGTTCGACATGCCCGCCGCCGCCGCGATTTCCTTGCGGCCCATGTTGGAAAGCTGATCGACGCGCTTGCCGAATTCGGGGCTTGCGGCGTCCTGCGCGACGAGATCCGCGACGAAGGCTTCGGCGCGGGCTTCAAGCTTGGACTTGGTGTCGTCCGTGACCGGCACCAGCCCGGCGGCCTGCGTGGGCGCGACCACGGGCACGGGATCCGGCGGGGTGAGAGTGATCGGCGAAACAGTATCGGTCGATTGGCTGGCCATGGCGTGACGTCTCATTCCCGGGTGGGCGATTGTAGACGCAATGTGGCGTGCCCGGTGCCGCTTCGCAAGCTGTATTGGCGGGATAATACAGCGCATGCCTTTTGGGCCTGCTCGACACGAGCGGCGGGGAAGGCCAAGCCGGGACGATGAATGCACCCTCCCCGCCCTTGCGCTGCGCTGTCTTTGGAGCCTCCGGCGGCATTGGCCGGGCGCTCGTCGAAACGCTGGCTGCGCGCGGCGATGTGGGCGAAGTGCATGCCGGATCGCGTGGGGGGCAGGCGCCGATTGGAGAAAAGCTGCGGCCCTTTGCCTTCGATCTCACGGACGAGGCCAGCATAGCGGCGGCCTGCGCCGGGATCGGCGGACCGCTCGATCTGGTGCTGATCGCGACGGGCCGGTTGACGCGGATGGACGGGACTGGCCCGGAGAAGTCGTACCGTGCGTTGAGCGGCGACGGGATGGCTGAACTCTTCGCCGTCAACACCATCGGCCCGGCACTCATCGCCAAGCATGCGTTGCCGCTGCTGCGGCGTGACGGGCGCGCGGTGTTTGCGGTGATTTCGGCGCGGGTGGGTTCGATTTCGGACAACCGGCTGGGGGGCTGGCATGCCTACCGGATGAGCAAGGCGGCGCTCAACATGCTGGTGAAGAACCTCGCGCTCGAACTGGCGCGGACGCACCCGCAGGCCGTGGCGGTGACCTTGCATCCGGGGACGGTGGACACCGCGCTTTCGGCCCCGTTCCAGCGCGGGGTGGCCGAGGGCAAGCTGTTTACGCCGGCGTTTTCGGCGGGAGCGCTGCTGGGGGTGCTGGACGGGCTTACGCCGGCGGACAGCGGGGGGCTGTTTGCATGGGATGGGGCGCGGGTGCCGTTCTGAACCGGCTCAATACCCTCGGATTTCCTGCAGGAACCGATCCCCATAGGCTTCCAGCTTGCGCGCACCGACGCCGCCGATCTGGCCCAACTCCTGAAGCGTGGCAGGCCGCCGCGTGGCCATGTCGCGCAGGACGGAATCGTGGAAGATGACGTAGGGCGGCACACCGGCTTCCTGCGCGATCTCGCGGCGGAGCGCGCGCAGGGCCTCGAAGAGCGGATCGCCGACGGGATTGACCTCGACCTCCCCGCCCCGGCGGCGACGCGATGTGCGTTCAGCCTTGGGCGCTACAACGAGATCGAGGCGGCCTTCGCCCTTCAAGAGCGCGCGGGCATCGCCGCCGAGCATGAAGCCGCCGTGCTCGTTGGTGACGAGCGTGCCGCGGGCCTGCAGCGCGCGGGCGACGGGGCGCAAGAGGGGCGCTTCCTCACCGGGGACAATGCCGAAGACCGAAAGCTGATCGTGGCCCCGGTCCGTGACGCGTTCATCCGCCGCGCCGGTGAGGACCTTTTCGAGGTAGCCGAGGCCGAACATCTGCCCGGTGCGGTAGACGGCGGAAAGGAGCTTGCGGGCGAGCTGCGTCGCATCTGTCACCCCCGGTGCGTGGAGGCAGTTGTCGCAATTGCCGCAAGTCTCGGGCGGATGCTCGCCGAAGTGGCGCAGGAGGACGGCGCGGCGGCAGGTCGGCGTTTCGACGAGGTTGGCGAGAGCATCGAGCCGGGCGCGTTCGCTCGGCTGGCGGTGCTCCTCGACCTCGCTGATGCGCATGCGGGCGCGGGCAAAATCGTCGGCGCCCCAGAGCATCAGCGCGACGGCATCATCCCCGTCGCGGCCGGCGCGGCCGGTTTCCTGATAGTAGCCCTCGATCGACTTGGGCAGGCCGGCGTGAGCGACGAAACGCACGTCGGGCTTGTCGATCCCCATGCCGAAGGCGACGGTGGCGACCATCACCATGTCTTCGCTGGCGACGAAGGCGGCCTGGTTGGCGGCGCGGACGTCTGCAGGGAGGCCCGCGTGGTAGGCCAGCACGCGGCGCCCCCCTTCAGCCAGTTGCGCGGCCAGCTTCTCGACGCCGTTCCGCGTCGGCGCATAGACAATGCCGGGGCCGCGCTGTTCGGCGAGCAAGGCTTTCAGCTGGCGCAGCGCATTGTCGCGCGGGGTGATGCGGTAGCGGATGTTGGGCCGGTCGAACCCGGCAATGACGAGGCCCTCGTCCGGGATGCCGAGCTGCGCGAGGATATCGGCGCGGGTGTGCCGGTCTGCCGTGGCCGTGAGCGCGAGGCGGGGCACATCCGGGAAACTGTCGAGCAGCGGGCGCAGCAGGCGATAGTCGGGGCGAAAATCGTGGCCCCATTCGGAGACGCAATGCGCTTCGTCGATGGCAAAAAGCGCGAGGGGGGCACGGGTGAGCAGTTCGCGGAAATGGGGCTGGCTGGCGCGCTCGGGAGCAACGTAGAGCAGATCGAGCTGGCCTTGGCGGAAGCGCTCGATGGTCTGCTCGCGGTCCATATCGACACTGGTGAGCGCGGCGGCGGCGAGGCCGTTGGCGTTGGCGGAGCGGAGTTGGTCGTGCATCAGCGCGATGAGCGGCGAGACCACGACGCAGGTGCCCGGCAGCATGGCGGCGGGGAGCTGATAGGTGAGCGACTTGCCCGCGCCCGTAGGCATGACCGCCAGCGTCGATTGCCCCGCCAGCACACGACTGACCACTTGCTCCTGCACCCCGCGGAAGCTCGCGAAACCGAACACGCGCGAGAGGGCGGCAAGAGCATCTGCAGAGGAGGAGGCAGAGAGGGCGTACACGCCGCCGCTATGGCAGAGGGCGGCCCCTCAGGAAAAGTGCAGATGGGGCCGATTCCGCATAAGCGGTGGACAGGTTCAGAGAGTGACCCCGAGGCGGTTCCACATCTGGATCAGCAGCCCGATCAGGACCAGCAGCAGCAGCGCGTGCAGCAGCCAGAACCCGGGCCCCTGCGCGGTCACCTTGGCCGGGGCGGCGGGATCGTACCAGACGATATAGCTGGAGGAGGGCGTACATCCCCGCCGGACGCGGCGCTGCACAAGGGCGCGCTGTTCGTGGCCGCTGGTGGTGGTGAAGCGGATCTCGTCCTCGATCAGGCGGGCATGCTGGCCATCGCGCCAGTCGAAGCCGCGCAATGTGCCGAACGTGGAGCCGAACGACCAGAAATCGTCGTTCCGCTGGGCATCGGTGTAGTCGCTGCGCCAGACCAGGGCGGCGGCAGGTCGCCAGCTGCCGAACAGCTGCAGAGCGCGAAACAGGCAGTAGACCAGCGCAAGATAGGCCGCGAGGGCAACGAGAAGCAGCATGGCATCCATTGCGGCAGCCTATAGCACCCAGCGCTTAACGGGCTCTTTGCAGCACATCCTCTTCGGCAGCGGAGAAAGCGCTTTTGCCCTTGCCGCCTTCGTCAGGGACGGCGGTGGTGAAGAAGGCGATGCCACGTCCCGTCTTCGGGTCGAGCCAGAGGCCGGAGCGCAGGGCATAGGCTTCGCCGGGGTGGCCGATCCGAGCAACGCCGTCGCCGAAGGGATCATCGTGGCAGCCTTGCATGCGGTTGCCGATCAGTTGGAGACCAAGTCCGTAGGCGCAGAAGAAACCGTCGGGCTCGCCATACTCCCCCACGCCGTTGCGGCCGTTGAAGCGCCACCGCGGGGTGACGAGCGCGGCGTAGCTCGCGGGCGAGAGAAACCCTCGTCCCCCACGCGCTAGCATCCGGCCGATGCGGGCGAGATCGTTCATCGATATCCGCAGGCCGCCCTGCGGCGAGAACAGCGCGCCGTTCCAACCCGGGGTGTAGGCATCAAGGTTGCAGGGTTGCCCGGCGTTCACGACGACGGGACAAGCCGGCAGCGCGCCCTTGAGATCATCGCGCGCGACGCTGCCATCCGGACGGTAGAGCACCACTGCGCTTGCCGCTGCGGCGCCGTTGCAGCCGGACCAGTTGTAGCAGGCCGAAAGCCCGAGCGGCTTCATCACGAGGTCCTGCATCAGGCGGTCAAAGCGCTCGCCGGTGGCGGCTTCCATCACCGAGGCGACAACGGGGAAGTTGAGGTTGGTATAGTGGAACCAATCATCACCAGGTCCGTGCTGCGGATCCCAGGCGCGCGGATCGGCAAGGCGCTGGCGGATCGTTTCGCCCAGGGGGATGATGTAGTCCGCTCCGTCGGTGAGGCCCGAGCGGTGCGAGAGGAGCAGGCGCAAGGTGATCGGGCGATCCGGGAACTGCGGGTGGCGCAGCGGCCAGTGGAGGTAATCCGACACGTCGCGATCAAGATCGAGCACGCCGGCATCGACCAGCCGCAGCACGCCAAGCGTGGTGACGAGCTTGGAAATCGAGGCGATGCGGACGGGATCATCGACCGAGACGGGACGGCCGGAGGTCTGGTCCGCGGTGCCTTCGACCAGCACCGGACGCAAGGCCTGTCGATCGAACGCGACCGCGACGGTGGCGGAATAAAGCCGCTGCGCCTGTGCCGGCACCGTCGCGACCGGAATCAGCAGCAGTGCCGCGAAAAGGCTGTGCCAGCCCCTCACCCCTGCCCGGCCCCGAGGCCAAGTTTGGCCAGACGCGGGCGAACGTTGGGCACGGTCAACATCGTGCTGGCAACCGCCATGAGCAGCATCGCCGTGAAGGTTTCCGCGGTGATGATCTGCTTGTCGAGCAGGACGTTGACGAAGATGATCATGATCAGTGCCTTGGTCTGGAGCATCCAGCCGATCACCGCCGCCTCGCCCTTCTGCCAGCCGAGCAAGCGGCCCGCAACATGGACGCCGACCAGCTTGCCAATGACGGCAGCCGCAAGGAACAGTGCCGCCGCCCCGAACACCGCCGCACCGCCGACGCCCCAATTCGTGCGCAGGCCGGTGGAGAGGAAGAACACCGGCATGACCGCGAGGAGCAGGAAGCTGCGGAACCCATCGAGCCGTTCGCGGCTGTACCATTTTGCATCGAGCACCGCGCCCGCGAGGAAGGCGCCGACCATGAAGTGGAGGCCGGACCAGTCCGCCGCGAAGCCGCAGGCGGATAGCCAGACGAGGCTGACATACCAGCGGTCGTTCTCCTCGATGCGCGAAACGAGCTGGCGCACGGCCCATGCGGCGAAGGAGAAGCCGGCAAGGAACAGGCCCTGCCGCCCGACCCGCTCCCAATCGAACAGGATCAGCGCGAGGACACCCCAGATCAGCACGTCGTCGAGACTGGCGTAGCGCAGCAGGCGCTGGCCGAACGCGCTGCGGAAAATCTCGAGCTTTTCCATCAGCAGGACGAGGATGGGGAGCGCGGTGACGGCGCAGGCCATGCCGATACCGAGGACCGCCTGGCCGTAGTTGCCCTTGGGTCCGATCCAGCCCGGTTCCTGCAACAGCACGGCGGCCGCCGCCGCGCCGAGGACGAGCGGAAAGAGGAGCGCGCAGCCGGCGGTGATCGCAGTCTCGCTCCAGTTTTCGAGCGCATCGCCGAGATCGAGTTCGAGGCCGGCAGCGAAGACGAACATCATCACCGCCCACCACGCGACACCGTTGAGTGCACCGATGACCTGCGGGTTGAAGACGAAGCTGTAGTAGCCGGGGAACATGGCGCCGAGCACGCCGGGGCCAAGGATGATCCCGCCGACGATCTGCACGACCACAAGCGGGGCGTAGTGGTCGGTCCGCAGCAGACGCCAGAAGGCGTAAGGCACGGCAAGGATGATCGTCAGCGCGATCAGGAAGATTTCGGAAGTGCTCATCACGGGCATGTGTGCGTGACTACAGCCTCCGGGATGCGAGAGCCATTGCCATTGCATCCCGGGCGTCCGGTGCTTGGGGATAACGGCAGTGGTTAAGCCTTCAGTCGAGGTTGGGCCGCAGCCAACGCTCCGTTGTCGCCAGATCGAAACCGCGGCGGACCGCGTAGTCTTCCACCTGATCGCGGCCGATGCGGGCGACGCCGAAATACTCGCTTTCGGGGTGCGCGAAGTAGAAACCCGATACGGCGGCGGTGGGCAGCATGGCCTGCGATTCGGTCAGCACGATTCCGGCGTTGTCCTGCGCTTTCAGCAGATCGAACAGGATCGGCTTGAGGCTGTGGTCAGGGCAGGCGGGATAGCCCGGAGCGGGGCGGATGCCGCGGTACTGTTCCTTGATCAGCGCTTCGTTGGTGAGCTGTTCGCCCGGCGCATAGGCCCAGAGCGTGGTGCGCACATGCTGGTGGAGGCGCTCGGCATAGGCTTCGGCGAAGCGGTCGGCGAGCGCCTTCAGCAGAATGTCGTTGTAATCGTCATGCGCCGCCTTGAAGCGTTCGAGATGCGGTTCGATGCCGTGGATGCCGACCGCGAAGCCGCCGAGCCAATCGCCCTGCGGATCGATGAAATCGGCAAGGCACATGTTCTTGCGGTCGCGGCTCTTGCGGATCTGCTGGCGAAGGAAGGGGAGGCGGACGTGGCGCTCCTCCTCCGGCAGATAAAGCACGACATCGTCTTCCTCGCGGTGGCACGGCCAGAAGCCCGTAACGCCCTTCGCGGTGAACCACTTTTCGGCGATGATCTGATCTAGCATCTTGCGCGCATCGGCAAACAAGCTGCGGGCAGATTCGCCGACGATCTCGTCATCGAGAATAGCGGGATAGGTGCCGGCGAGTTCCCAGGCGCGGAAGAACGGAGTCCAGTCGATGCATTCGGCGAGGTCCGCGAGGTCCCATTCGGGGAAGACGTGGAGGCCCGGCTGTTCGGGCGGCGGGGCCTTTTCGGAGAGATCGGGAATGTATGCATTGGCGCGGGCATCGGCGAGGCTCAAGAGGACCGAGGCTTCCTTGCCCGCGCGCAGATCGCGCACGTGCTGGTATTCGCCTGCCGTCGCCTCGACAAAACCATCGCGCTGGGTGTCGGACAGCAGCTGGCTGGCGACGCCGACCGCGCGGCTGGCGTCGAGCACGTGGACGACCGGACCTTCATAGGCCGGATCGATGCGCAGCGCGGTGTGGACTTTGCTGGTGGTCGCGCCGCCGATCAGCAGCGGGATGGTGAACCCGGCGCGCTGCATTTCCTCGGCCACGGTCACCATCTCGTCGAGCGAGGGGGTGATAAGGCCGGACAGGCCGATCATGTCCGCGTCCTCGGCCTTGGCGGTCTCGAGGATTTTCGACCAGGGGACCATGACGCCGAGGTCGATCACTTCATAGCCGTTGCACTGGAGCACGACACCGACGATGTTCTTGCCGATATCGTGGACGTCGCCCTTGACCGTGGCCATCACGATGCGGCCCTTGGCCTTGGCACCTTCCTCCTTCTCCGCCTCGATGAAGGGGATGAGGTGCGCGACAGCCTTCTTCATCACGCGCGCGGATTTGACCACCTGCGGGAGGAACATCTTGCCCGAGCCGAACAGGTCGCCGACCGTGTTCATGCCCTGCATCAGGGGGCCTTCGATCACTTCGATGGGGCGGCCGCCGCGTGCGGCGATTTCCGCGCGGGCTTCCTCGGTATCCTCGACCACGTAAAGGTCGATGCCCTTGACGAGCCCGTGTTCCAGACGGCGAACGACGTCCCACCCGCGCCATTCCTCGGCGGCCTTTTCGGCGACGGCGTCCTTGCCCTTGAAGCTTTCCGCCAGCGTGATCAGCCGTTCTGTGGCGTCCGGGTGGCGCATGAGGAGCACGTCCTCGCAGGCCTCGCGCAGCACGGGGTCGATCTGGTCGTAGATGTCGAGCTGGCCCGCGTTGACGATGGCCATGTCCATGCCCGCCGGAATCGCATGGTAGAGAAACACCGAATGCATCGCGCGGCGCACGGTCTCGTTGCCGCGGAACGAAAACGAGAGGTTGGAAAGGCCGCCCGAGATGTGGACATGGAGGCAGCGGGCGCGGATCTCGCGCGCGGCTTCGATGAAATCGAGCGCATAGCGGTCATGCTCTTCGATGCCGGTGGCGACAGCGAAGATGTTGGGATCGAAAATGATGTCCTCGGCCGGAAAGCCGATGCCGGTGAGCAGTTTGTAGGCGCGCTCGCAGATCTCGACCTTGCGCGCCTTGGTATCGGCCTGGCCCTTCTCGTCGAAGGCCATGACGACGACGGCAGCGCCATAATCCATGCACTTGCGCGCGGCGGCGAGGAAGGCTTCCTCGCCTTCCTTCATCGAGATCGAATTGACGATGGGCTTGCCCGATACGCACTTGAGCCCGGCCTCGATCACCTCCCATTTCGAGCTGTCGATCATCACCGGCACGCGGGCGATATCGGGCTCGGCGGCGATCAGCTTGAGGAACGTCGTCATGGCGTGGACCGCATCGAGCAGGCCCTCGTCCATGTTGACGTCGATGATCTGCGCGCCGTTCTCGACCTGCTGGCGCGCAACTTCGACTGCCTTGGTGTAGTCCCCCGCGAGGATCAGCTTCTTGAACGCGGCGGAGCCAGTGACGTTGGTGCGTTCGCCGACGTTGACGAAGCGGGCGGAGGTTTGAACGTTCATTGTGTCCTGATCAGTTGTAATAGTGAGTACCGGCAGCGCGTAGGAGCCGAGAAAGCTGCAGAAGTGCTTGCCCGGCTGGGGTCTCCATTAGCGCTGCATCTTGCGAGTCAAGTGACCGCAAAATGCTGAAGCCGTGTCCTTGTTCGCCTGCTGCCAAGTTCTGTTCGATTGCTGTCAATGCCTTCAGCCAACCTGCCTTCCGCTCCTCAGACCAAAGCTCACCCTCGGATCGTTCGAGTTCGATCTTCGCGGTAGTCAGCCCCATGGCCAATTCAGCGGGCAACGTGCGGTTTGGCATCACGCCAATACAAACGGTTCGAGGCCGGCGAGTGCGGTCGCGGTCTGGTGCCGGGGCAGCACGCGCGGCGGCAGGCCTTGCACCGAGCGGGCGATGGCGGCAATGTGTTCAGGCGTCGAGCCGCAGCAGCCGCCGAGCACATTGACCTGGCCATGTTCAGCCCATTCGTGGACGAAACCTGCCGTGGTGGCAGGCATCTCGTCATACTGGCCAAGCTCGTTGGGCAGGCCCGCGTTGGGATAGACCATGATCAGCGTATCGGCGAGCTGGGCCAGTGCGCGGACGTGGGGGCGCAGTTGCTGCGCGCCGAATGAGCAATTGAGGCCGATGGTGACAGGGCGGGCGTGGCGCACCGCGTACCAGAAGGCCTCGACCGTATGGCCGGACAGGTTGCGGCCCGAAAGGTCCGTCAGCGTCATCGAGAGCATGATCGGCACTTCGCGGCCAAGCTGCTGCTCGAGTTGGCGGACAGCCATGATCGCGGCCTTGGCGTTGAGCGTATCGAACACCGTCTCGACGAGGATGAAGTCCGCGCCGCCTTCCACGAGGGCTTCGGCCTGCTCACGGTAGACCTCGACGAGGAAGTCCCAGTCGATCTCGCGGAAGCCGGGGTCGTTGACGTCGGGCGAGAGCGAGAGCGTCTTGTTGGTCGGGCCGATGGCGCCGGCGACGAAGCGCGGGCGCTCGTCATCGGACTGGAATTCGTTGGCCACCCGGCGGGCGAGCTTCGCGCTTTCGAGGTTGATCTCGCGCACGAGGTGCTCGGCGCCGTAGTCCGCCTGGCTGATGCGGTTGGCCGAGAAGGTGTTGGTTTCGGCGATATCCGCGCCGGCCGCGAAATAGGCGCGGTGGATCGATTCGGGCACGTGGGGTGCCGTCAGCGCGAGGATATCGTTGTTACCCTTCTGATCGCGCGAGAGGCCTAGATTGCCTGCATAGTCGGCCTCGGTGAGCTTCCAGTTCTGGATCTCTGTGCCGAACGCGCCGTCGGTGATGAGGATGCGTTCCCTGGCCTGCGCGAGAAGCGCGGCGCGGGCAGCAGATGGGGTAATCGTCATGCGGCTTGCTCCAGCGGGGCACGTTCGGGGCGCAGGCCGAGCAGGTGGCAGATCGCGTAGGACAGCTCGGCCCGGTTGAGGGTGTAGAAGTGGAAGTCGCGCACGCCGCCCGCATAGAGACGGCGGCAGAACTCGGCGCAGACCGTTGCGGCAACGAGCTGGCGCGAGGACGGGTGATGGTCGAGCCCTTCGAACAGACCGTCCATCCATGCCGGGATGTGCGCGCCGCAAGCGGCAGCGAACTTGCGCGTCTGCGCGACATTGGAAACAGGCAGAATGCCCGGCAGCACCGGGGCAGTGATCCCGGCAGCGGCGAGCCTGTCACGGAAGCGGAAGAAGGTCTCCGGTTCGAAGAAGAACTGGCTGATGGCGCGGGTGGCGCCGGCATCGAGCTTGCGCTTGAGGTTGTCGATATCGGCTTCGACGCTGGGCGAATCCGGATGGCATTCGGGATAGGCCGCGACCGAAATTTCGAACGGAGCGATCTTCTTGAGGCCTGCGACGAGGTCTGCGGCATTGGCATAGCCATCGGGATGCGGGGTGAAGGGCACGCCGGGCGCGCCCATATCACCGCGCAGCGCGACGATGTGGCGCACGCCCGCTTCCCAGTAGCTTTCTGCGACTTCCTGGATCTCGGCCTTGCTGGCTTCGACGCACGTGAGGTGCGCGGCGGCGGGGAGGCGCGCTTCCTTGATGATCCGCGCGACGGTGCCGTGCGTGCGATCGCGCGTCGAGCCGCCCGCGCCGTAGGTTACCGAGACGAAGCTGGGGCGCAGCGGGGCAAGCGTGGTGACGACGTCCCACAGCTGCTCCATCAGCGGATCGGTGCGCGGGGGAAAGAACTCGAAACTGACGCGGATATCACCGGGAAGTCCGGCGAAGAGCGGGGTATCGAGCGCGGTGCGCGCCTCGCGCAGTTGGTCGAAGGTGGTGGTCATGCGGTTACCAGTCTTGGAAATTCGGTGAGCGCGGCACGGCGGACGCCGGTCCAGATCTTGACGATGAGCTCGTGCCCCGGAAGCGCGCGGTCACCCGCGGGATCGAACCCGGCACCGGTGAGCAGCGCGGCGATCTGGGCATCGGAGAAACCGAGGCGGGCGTGGGCATGCGCAGTGCGCAGTTCCTCGCGCTCGTGCGGGGCGAAATCGACGATGACGATGCGTCCACCCGGCGCCGTGACACGCGCCGCTTCGGCCAGCACGGCCTGCGGGGCGAGCGCATAGTGGAGGACCTGGTGGAACAGCACCGTGTCAAAGCCCCCATCGATTCTGGCATCGGGGAAGGGCAACTGCGCGAAATCGCCCTGAACCAGCGTGACGTGGCCGGCCGGCAGGTGCTGCAACCGGGTGCGGGCGAGGCGCAGCATTTCCGGGCTCTTGTCGAGACCAGTGAGGTGCGCGGCGCGGTCTGCGAAGAGTTCGGCGATGCGGCCAGTGCCGGTGCCGACATCGAGCAGGCGGCCGATCTGGCCGGAGAGCATTTCGCCCAGCGCCGCTTCGACCGGGCCATCGGCGATATGGAGACTGCGCAGCTCGTCCCATTCAGCGGCATGGCGGGCGAAATAGTCTGCCGCCGTGGCCTCGCGCGCGGAACGGATCACGCCGAGGTGCTGGCGGTCTTCGGCGCATTGCGCGCCGAAAGCTGAGTCGTCCGCCTCGGCAGTGATGAGCACGCGGGCGAGCGCGGTGCCAAGTGCGTCGGGCGCACCGGCTTCGCTGACGGCGGTGCGCAGGAAGACCCAGCCGCCTTCGCGGCGACGCTCGGCAAGACCCGCATCGCAAAGGATCTTGATGTGCCGGGAAACACGTGGCTGGCTCTGCCCGAGCACTTGCGCCAATTCGCCCACGGCGAGTTCCATGCTGGCCAGCAGCCGCATGATGCGCAGCCGGGTCGGATCAGCCAAGGCGCGGAGGGTTTCGAGCACGGACATTGGCATAGCGATATAAAGCCTTCTTTATATGATGCAAGACATATAAGGACATCCTTATATGATAGAACGATCAGATAACCCTTAACGTCGTCCGTTTGAGGTTTGCCATGGCCAATACGGCGCACTAGAACGCGCGGGCACCGCGGTGATATGCCGCCGGAACGGACCATACAGATCAGCCTGAGGGACTATCATGACCAAGACCACCCAGATCAAGCGCCTCGCGACCGTGCTGGCCTGCGCGGCGGCCTTCGCGCTGAGCGCCTGCGGCAAGACCGACGACGCTTCTTCGGGCGCAACCGCTGACAACGTCGAGATGCCCGCGGACGAACTGCCTTCGGCAGAGCCGTCGGCAGCTGCTCCGGCTCCCGCCGCCGATGCCTCGCAGGCCGCGCTGAGCGCCGAGGATGCTGCAAAGAGCGCGGCTGACAGCGCCGTCTCGGCAGCCGAGGAAGCCAAGGCCGCTGCCGCTGCTGCCGCTGAAGAATCGCAGCAGAAGCCGCAGTAATGAGGCGCTCGGGGAGCCTGCGCGCGGCTCTGACCGCACTGGCGCTGCTCCCCGCAGCCCTTTGCCTCGACGGCTGTCAGCAGGACACTGATCCGGGGCCCGGCGGCGTGACCGTCGGCGAAGCCCGCGCGCTCGATGAAGCGGCGGAAATGCTGCAGAAGCGCCCTGCCCCGCCGCTGGTGGATGCGACGGTTCCCGCCGATCTGGCAACGATCCCTGCTTCGGAAGCGGCAGCGGCGGAGCCTGCCAAAAAGCCCTAGTCCAGCCACACCTTGCCGCGCCCGGCCTTGATCGCGCTGCGGTTCTTTTTGCCCGCCAGTCGTTCGGTCTTGCCGACGCGGTTGAGGCGGGACTTGGCGCGGCGGGCGGGCAATGTCGCCGCTTCACGCAAGAGTTCGGCGAGGCGGCTCCTCGCGTCCTCGCGGTTCTGTTCCTGCGTGCGGTACGTGCGCGCGGTGAGGATGATCTCGCCCTTGGCGGTCATTTTGCTGCCGGCGAGGTCCTTGAGGCGGTGGAACACTTCGGGCGTGAGACGCAGCGCGAAGACATCAAGGCGGAGCTGGACAGCAGTCGCCACCTTGTTGACGTTCTGCCCGCCGGGGCCTGCGGAGGCGATGAAGCTCTCCTCGATCAGGCCGAGCGCGCGCTCGATCAGGGCGTCTGCTGCGGACATGTGAACCCGAGAGCGGCGAAATCGGCGGGAAGCGGCGCGGTGGCGGCAATCGGCGGCTTGCCTTCGCGCGGGACGGTGAGCGCGGCGGCGTGGAGCATGGTACGGCGCGCGCCTCCGCCCGTGCCGTAGATCGGATCGCCAAGCAGTGCGGCACCAAGGCCGGCGAGCGCATGGACGCGGATCTGATGGGTGCGGCCGGTTTCGGGGCGAAACTCGACAAGGGTGAGGTCGTCCTTGCGCTCGACCACGCGCCAGTGGGTGACGGCGGGTTTACCGGCACGGGCCGGGATCATGCGCCAGCCTTTTTCGGCGCTGCTGATCTTGGAGAGATTTAACGCGATGGTTCCCTCATCCTCGGCGACGGGGGCCGCGACAATGCCGAGGTAGACTTTTTCCACCTGCCGCGCCTCGAACGCAGCGGCGAAGCGCTTGTGGGCCTTGGCGTGGCGCGCGAGGAGCAGGCAGCCCGAGGTATCCTGATCGAGCCGGTGTACCGCGAGCGGCAGGCGCTGGAAGCCGAGGCGCAGGGCATCGAGATAGTTCTCGAGGCTGGTGCCTCCGGCGCGCGGTCGGTCGATCGGGAGGCCGGCGGGCTTGTCGATGACGAGCGCCTCGCCGTCCTCGAACAGGATGGGGAGCGTGATCATGCCAGCGCACCCGCGATGCGCCGGAAAGCTTCTGCAAGGCGGGTGTCATCTGCGGCGAAGCTGATGCGGAAGCCGTCCTTGCCGCCGAAGGCCGATGCGGCGACGACCGCGATGCCATGGTCGAGGAGATGAAGCGCGAGCGCCTCGTCATCGCCGAAACGGGCCATCAGCGGGGCCGCGTCGATGAGGCAGTAGAATGCGCCATCCGGCACGGGAGTCGAAAGGCCGGGGATCGCATTGAGGGCTGCGACGGCGGCATCGCGGCGCACGCGGAAACGGTCGCGCCAATCGAGCAGGAACTCCTGCGGGCCGGTGAAGGCAGCAACGGCGGCGGCCTGGCTGATCGAGCAGGGATTGCCCGAAGCGTGCGACTGCAGCTTGGCCATAGCGCCGATCAGCCACTGCGGTCCGGTGGAAACGCCGATGCGGAAGCCGGTCATCGCGTGGCTCTTGGAGACGCCGGAGACGGTGAGGACACGGTCGGAAAGGTCAGGGCACACAACCGCGAGCGTGGCGTGGGCGCCGAAGGTGTAGCGCAAGGGCGCGTAGATATCGTCGCTGAGGACAAGGACCTGGGGGTGACGGCGCAGGACTTCGCCAAGCGCGGCAAGGTCATCGGCGGAGTAGACCGCGCCGGTGGGATTGCCGGGGCTGTTGAGCAGGAGCCAGCGGGTGCGCGGGGTGATCCCGGCAGCCAGTTGAGCCGCGCTGATGCGGTAGCCGGTTTCGGGCGTGGTCGGCAGTGCGACGGGCACGGCCCCGGCGAAGCGGACGATTTCGGGGTAGCTGACCCACCACGGGGCCGGGATCAGGACTTCGTCGCCGGGGCCAGCGGTGGCGGTGATGGCGAGGAAGATCGCCTGCTTGCCGCCCGCGCTGACGATCACTTGCGACGGCGGAACCTCGATACCAAGGTCCCGCGCGAAATGGAGCGCGGCGGCTTCCCTGAGCGCGGCCGTGCCGGGGACGGCGGTGTAGCGCGTGTCGCCCGCATCGAGCGCGGCCTTGGCGGCTTCGATCACGTGTGGCGGGGTGGGAAAGTCCGGCTCGCCGACCGAAAGCGAAATGATGTCGCGGCCTTCGGCGCGCAGCGCGATGGCGCGGTCGGTCATCACCGTGGTGCGCGAGGCGGAAATGCGCCCCAGAGCCTCGCTGAAATGCGGCTCGCTCATGCGCCGAGCAGCCTGGCGGGGATCAGGCCGCGCAGGGCGTTGCCGATGAAGAAGCCGGATTCGAGATCGTTCAGGCGCACATCGCCTTCGACCGCGCGGCCGCTACCCAGCAGGCTGCGGCGCAGCACGCCGGGGAGGAGGCCGAGTGCGGCGGGCGGCGTGACCAGCACGTCGCCGCGAGGCACGAAAATGTTCGTGAAGCTGCCTTCGGTGAGGCGGCCATCATCGCGCAGGAGCAGGGCTTCATGCGCTCCGGCGGCCTTGGCTGCGCGCAGGGCATCCTCGTAGAAGTGCCGGTCGGTGGTCTTGTGACGCAGGCGCCAATCGCCTTCCGCCACCGGCTGAGGCAGGATGGCGCAGATCGCCGGGTCCGGCAGGGCCGGTGGCATCGGCGCCGCGTCGAGCGCGTGGGTACCGCTTTTCGAGACGAGGAGGCGCACTTTGGATGGTGCATCGAGATCGAAACAGAGGACGTGGATGGCGTTACGCAGCGCGTGGCGATCGAATTCGAAGCCGAGTTCGGCAGCGCTGGCCTTCATGCGTTCGAGGTGGAGTTCGAGGAGCGCGATGCCCTCTGCCGGATCGAACGCCATCGTCTCGATCAGATCGGCGCTGCTGGCCTCCAGACGCAAGACATCCCCTTTCACCAGGCATTCGCGCCATTCGGCAAGGGATGCAGAGTCCGCAACGACTGCGGAACCGACCCCCATGGTAGCGCGCCCCCGGCCCGCGCCCGGATAGTCCGGAAGCAGCCGTACGGTCCGGATTGCCACATTGAAGGCGGCGTCACCAGCCTGCTGATTTTCGGACACGTCGATCCGCCCGATGGCGCCGCAGTAGAGGCCGCGTGCATCGCGTTCGATCTCGTCGATCAGTTCCATCGCACGGATCTTGGGCGCGCCGGTGATCGAGCCGCAGGGGAAGATCGCGCGTACCAGATCGCGGGCATCGGCGCCGGGCTGCAGGCGGGCGTGGACCGTGGTCACCATCTGGTGGACGGTGGGGTAGGTCTCGACCGCGAAGGGCGCTTCGACGCGCACGCTGCCGGGCTCAGCGACGCGCGAGAGATCGTTGCGCATCAAGTCGACGATCATCAGGTTCTCGGCGAGATCCTTGACGCTGGCTGAAAGCGCCGCCTTGTTTGCCGCGTCTTCCTCCAGTGTCCGTCCGCGCGGGGCAGTGCCCTTCATCGGACGGACCTCGGCGCGGCCATCCTCCAGCGTGAAAAACAGCTCGGGCGAGACCGAGAGGTGCCAGTGTGCGCCGTCCCAGATCACCGCCCCGTAGCCGGAGCGGGCGTCGGACCGGAGCGCGCGGTAGATGGCGAGCGGATCACCGGTCCATGAGCCGCCAAGCTCGAAGGTGTAGTTCGCCTGATAGATGTCGCCGGCGGAAATGGCCGACTTGAGGCTCTCGAAGCCAGTGCCGTAGCCGCCGGGCGAGACTTGCGGATCGAGCGGACCGAGGCGGCCCTTGCCTTCCACCGCCGCATCAAGCCAATCTTGCGCCTCGGCATCGGTTAGTTCGCGCATTTCGGCAAAGCGGGCGAACCAGACCAATGGCCCGGTCGCGCCGGTACGGGCAGGCAGGCGTGCGGCAAGGCGCGGTTCGAGCGCGAGGCCGGCTTCGTAGGCGATCAGGCCCGCCCAGTGCCCCGGCGCTGCGCCAATGCGGGCGAGCGCGGCTTCCACCTCATCCGGCCGGCGCGCGACGACGATCTCCGCCGGGGCCGCATAGAGCCGCGCCGGGCCAGCGCCTTCTTCGCGGGCGTCGTCGAGCAGGATGAAGGGATTGGCGGTCATGATGGGAACCGCGCTTTAGCGGCGCTCCGCCCCGGATGCAAAAAGCGCTTTCCTACTCTTTCATTCCGGGGAACAAGAACGGCGGGACATGGCTGGAAGCACGGCACGGGTGGAATACTGCTTATGGACGACATCTACATTGGCCTGAGTGCAGGCGGCGAACGCCAGATGCTGCGGCTGGACCGCGCCAACCGCCACGGACTTGTGGCGGGGGCGACCGGGACCGGCAAGACAGTGACCCTTCAGGGCATGGCCGAGCAGTTTTCCGCGCGCGGCGTGCCGGTGTTCCTCGCCGACGTGAAGGGCGACCTTTCCGGCATCGGCATGCCCGGCAGCCCGACGTTCAAGCATGCCGACAAGATCGAGAGCCGCGCGAAGGAACTCGGCATCGATCCGTTCACCTATGCCGACAATCCGGTGGTGTTCTGGGACCTCTACGGCGAAGCCGGGCATCCTATCCGCACGACGATTTCGGAAATGGGCCCGCTGCTGCTGGCGCGGCTGATGGGGCTCAACGAGACGCAGGAAGGCGTGCTCAACATCGCGTTCCGCTATGCCGACGACAACGGGCTGCTGCTGCTGGACCTCGCCGACCTGCAGGCGACGCTGATGGCCTGCGCGCAGAATGCCGGCGAGCTGGCGGCCAAGTACGGCAATGTTTCCAAGGCCAGCGTCGGCACCATCCAGCGCCAGTTGCTGGCATTCGAGAGCCAGGGCGCGGACCGGTTTTTCGGGGAACCGGCGTTCGAGATCAACGACTTCATCAAGACCGACGATCAGGCGCGCGGCTATGTCAACGTGCTCAGCGCCGAGAAGCTGATGCAGAGCCCGAAGCTCTACGCGACATTCCTGCTGTGGCTTTTGAGCGAGCTGTTCGAGGCGCTGCCGGAAGTGGGCGATCCCGAAAAGCCCAAGCTGGTGTTCTTCTTCGACGAGGCGCACCTGTTGTTCGACGACGCCCCGCAAGCGCTGTTCGACAAGGTGGAGCAAGTCGTCCGCCTGATCCGTTCGAAGGGCGTAGGCGTTTATTTCGTCTCGCAGAACCCGATCGACATTCCGGAGAAGATCGCGGGCCAGCTGGGCAACCGGGTTCAGCATGCCCTGCGGGCGTTCACGCCGCGCGACCAGAAGGCGATTCGGGCAGCGGCAGAGACCTTCCGCATCAATCCCGATCTCGATGTCGAGACCGTGATCACTGAACTGAAGGTGGGCGAGGCGCTGGTTTCGACGCTCGATGCCGATGGTGCGCCGGGGATCGTGCAGCGGACTTTGGTGGCGCCGCCGCGTTCGCGGCTGGGGCCGCTGGACGCGAAGGAACGCGCGGTGATCCAGTCGATCAGCCCGTTCGAGGGCAAGTACGACACGGCGGTGAACCGCGAGTCTGCTTCCGAAGTGCTCGCGCAGAAGGCTGCCGATGCCGCTGCCGCCGCACAGCAGGTGGAAGCCGAGGGAGCCGCCGCGCAGCAGGCCTCGGCACGGCAGACGCCTTCGATGTGGGGCAAGGCGGGCAAGGCTGCGGTTGGCGCCATCGCCGCTTCGGCGGGATCGGTGATCGCGGCGCAGATCACGGGCAAGAAGTCGCGCGCCTCGCCGATAGAGTCCGGAGCGAGCGCGATTGTCGGCACGATCGCGACGCAGATCGGCGGTGCAGCGTTCGGGCGGTTTGCGCGCGGCCTCCTGGGCGGCTTGCTGCGGTAGGCTGACTGTCATTCGACGACGCAGGCGAGCGGTTCGTCGAATGCGGTTGCGGATGAAACAGGATCAGGGCAGGCAGGCGGTATTATGGCCCGGGCCTGATTACCGGTCTGATCTGAAAGGCTGACATGCGTACACTGATGCTTGCCGCGACACTGCTCGCCGGCACTTTCCTTGCTTCCCCCGTTCTCGCCCAGCAGGCGGCGACCGAAGCGCCAGTCCCAGCGGATGCGGGCCAGATGCCCGCCGGCAAGCTCGACGGCGCGGTTGTCCCGCAGACCTACCGGCTCGATCTGACCGTCGATCCGACCAAGGAGCGCTTCTCCGGTCATGTCGAGATCGACGTCGATGTGAAGAAGGCCGGCCGCTATGTGTGGATGCACGGGCGCGACCTGAAAGTCGGCAAGGTGACGGCGATGGTCGGCGGCGAGCCGGTGGTCGGCACGTTCCGGCAGGTCGATCCGACCGGCGTGGCACTGCTTGTGTTCGATGCGCCGCTGCCAGTGGGCAAGACGACCTTCGCGTTCGACTATGACGCGCCTTTCGGTGAAGGCCCGGCGGGCATGTTCCGCGTGAAGGTGGGCGACGACTGGTATTCGTGGACTCAGCACGAATCGATCGACGCGCGCGCGAGCTTCCCCTCGTTCGACGAGCCGGGCTTCAAGGTGCCGTGGAATGTCACGCTGCGCACGCCCGCCGGTCTCACGGCGGTAAGCAATGCGCCGGAAGTGAAGACCGAAACCGTGAACGGCACGACCGTCCACACCTTCGGCCAGACCCTTCCGCTGCCGAGCTATCTCGTGGCGCTGATGGTCGGCCCGTTCGTCACGGTGGAAGGCGCCGTACCGCCGACACCGCAGCGCCAGACGCCGCTGCCGATCCGCATCGTTTCGACCAAGCAGAATGCGGGCAAGCTCGATTTCGCGCTCGAAGGCACCAAGGGCGTGGTGCAGCACCTCGAAGCCTATTTCGGCCAGAGCTTCCCCTATCCCAAGCTCGACCAGATCACGACGCCGATCCTCCCCGGCGCGATGGAGAACGCCGGCGCGGACCTCTATGCCGACAGCATCCTCGTCATGGATGACAAGGCCTCGACCGCGCAGAAGCGCACGTTCGGCATGGTCGTCAGCCACGAGCTGGCGCACCAGTGGTTCGGCGATCTCGTCACCCCGGCGTGGTGGGACGACATCTGGCTCAACGAGAGCTTCGCCAACTGGATGGGCTTCCGCATCGGCAACGAATGGCGGCCTGACCTGAACATCGGCGCGGGCGCACTGGCCGAGGGCTTCAGCGCGATGGGCATCGATGCGCTGATTGCCGGACGGCCGATCCACCAGCCGATCGAGAAGAACGCGCAGATCGATGCGGCCTTCGACACGATCACCTACGGCAAGGGCGGCCATGTCGTGGCGATGATCGCCGCGTTCATGGGCGACACCAAGTTCCGCGACGGCGTGCGCGGCTACATGGCGGCGCACAAGTATGGCAACGCGACGACCGCCGAGTTCTTCAAGGCCATGGCCGATGCGGCGGGCGATCCGCGCATTCTGCCCGCAATGCAGAGCTTCACCGATCAGCAGGGTGTGCCGCTGGTGACGCTGGAACGTGCCGGACCGCAGAGCTGGAAGGTCACGCAGAGCCGCTTCGTGCGCTATGGCATGAAAGGTCCGGACACGACCTGGGGCATCCCGCTGTGCTTGCGCCAGGGCGACGTGCGCCAGTGCACGCTGATGACTGACAAGACCACGACGGTGACGCTGAAGAGCATGGGGCCGATCATGCCCAACGCGGGCGGTACCGGCTATTACCGCTTCGAACTGCCTGCCAAGGAATGGGACGCACTCATCGCGGCGGTGCCGAGCATGACCGGCAGCGAGGCGCTGGCGGTGGAAGACAGCATGAACGCCAGCTTCTACGCCGGGCGGCTGACCTCAGACCAACTGATCGCAGGGGCGCGGGCGCTGGCGGCCAATCCGGACAGCTATGCGAGCGGCAATGCCACCGGCCTGCTGCAGGCGATGGCCGACCGCGGCGTGATCGCGGCAAGCGCGAAGCCGAAGTTCCGCGCCTTCGTCGATGGGCTTTACGCCCCGCAGTTGAAGGCGCTGGGGCTCGATCCGAAGGCGGGCGCACATGCCGGCGATGATCCGGAGAAGCAGCAGCGCCGCGTGCAGCTCGTTGAACTGCTTGCGGGGACCGCGCGCGACGAGGCGCTGCGGGCAAGGCTGAGCACGGCGGTCGATGCCTATCTCGGCGGCGATGCGGATGCGCTCGATCCTGCGTTGTTCGGCGCGGCGTTCGATGCCTGGCTGGGCTCGCACAAGCTGGACGGCGCCAAGGCCCTGATGGACAAGGCGCTGGCTTCGGAAGACCCGCTGTTCCGCCCGGCAGCGCTCGGCGCGATCGGTTCGAGCGGCGATGCGGCAACGGCGAAGTGGGTGCTCGAGGAGTTTCAGGACAAGCGCCTGCGCCAGTCCGAGAAGCTCAATTTCGTGCGCTATGTGGTCTATACGCCCGAGACGCGCGACTATGGCTATGGCTGGATGAAAGCGCACCTCGACGAGTTGCTGAACGGCGGTGCGGGCATCTTCTTCGGCGCGCGCCTGCCCCAGATCCTCGGCAACTTCTGCTCGGTGGCGCAGGCCGACGAGTTTGACGGGCTGCGCGCGAAGTTCGCCGGCAAGTCGGGCGCACTGGAGCTGGAGCGGACGATCGAGCGCGTGCGCGCCTGCGGCAAGCTCAAGGAGCTGCGCGGGGCCGACCTGACGGCGGCTATCGCGAAGCTCAAGTAAGCGGCAGACGCAGCGTGGCGGTGAGGCCTTTGGTCTCGCCGCCTTCGCGCCGGTTCGCGAGGATCAGCGCACCGCCGTGCTGGTCGGCAATCGCGCGGGCGAGCGTCAAGCCAAGACCTGCGCCGCCGGTGGCCGAATTGCGCGAGGCTTCGAGGCGGGTGAACGGTTCCAGCATGCGGGCGATCTCGTGCTCGGGGATGCCGGGGCCATCATCCTCCACGGTCAACACCGCCTCGCCCCCTTCGCGCCGCAGCGTGACGCGGGCGCGGATGCCGTAGCGCAGCGCGTTCGAGACGAGATTGCGCAAGGCGCGCCGCAGCCAGGTGGCGCGCAGCGGCATGACCATGCGGTCCGCCTCGCCGAGCGTTACGTCTTCGCCCATGTCCTCATACTCGCCGACGACATCGGCAACGAGCGCCGAGAGTTCGGTCTGCTCGAGCGGATCGGAAGGACTGCCGACGCGGGCGAGGCTCAGGATATCGTCGAGCGAGCGGTTGATATCCTCGATGGTGGCGGCCATGCGGCTGCGCTCGGTATCGTCCTCGACCGCCTCGATCCGCACCCGCAGCGCGGCGAGCGGCGTCTTGAGATCGTGGCCGATGGCGCCGAGCATCACGTCCTTCTCGTCAAGCAATGCGCCGACGCGGCGTTCCATCGCGTTGTGCGCCACGATCAGCCGGCGGATGTCGTCGGGACCTTCGGGCGCGAGTTGGCCGGCGGCGGTGCGCGAGCGGGCGAAGCCTTCGACTTGCGCCGTCAGCGCCTTCAGCGGGCGCGCGATGCGGCGCAGGATCAGCGCGACCGTGCCGACGAGGACGAGGTAGATGAAAAGCGTCTGCACGATCAGCGTCGTCAGCATCGCGCGTTCGGTGCGCGGGGCGAGCAGGCGAGCGGTGAGCCAGCTACCGTCGGTCCGCCCGATTGCCGCGACGATCAGGCGCGGGCGGGGCTGGCCGGGAGGCCGCAGGCGGGGTCCGCGCCGGGCGAGCCATTCGGTGATCACCGGATCGCGCGCGGGATCGCGCTCGGCCACAAAGAGCTGCTTGGCATCGACGCCCTGCGCTTCGAGCACCTGGCGCAGTGCATCCTCGATCTCGGGACGGCGGCGATCTCCGGCCATCTGCGGCGCGCGCAGTTCCTCCTGCACGCGCAGCGGGCGCGGCATGCGGAAGCCGATTTCCGGTTCTTCACCCATCGGCGGCGGCGGCGGACCGAACTGGGCGCGGGGATGGCGCCCGAGCAGGCTGAACGCAGCGTAGTTGACGATCCCGGCGAAGTGCCGCTCGTGCTGCATGCGCCACATCAGCGCGGCGGAAAGCCCCTGCGCCACCATCAGCGCAAGCGCGATGGCGAGCAGCATCTGGCCTTGAAGGCTGCGCGGCCAGAGGCGAAAACGCGCCGGGCTCTCAGCCATCGGCGGGCACCTTGCGCACTTCGGCGGCAAGCATGTAGCCGCCACCCCACACCGTCTGGATCAGTTCGGGATTGCGGCTGTCGCGTTCGACCTTGCGGCGCAGGCGGCTGATCTGGTTGTCGACCGCACGGTCGAACAGATGTGCCTCGCGGCCCTGCACCATATCGAGCAGGCGGTCGCGATCGAGCACCTGGCGCGGGTGATCGAGGAAGGCGACGAGCAGGCGGAACTCGGCCGAGGAGATGGAGACGACCGCGCCTTCGCTGTCGGTGAGGCGACGGCGCAGGGGATCGAGGCGCCAGCCCTCAAACAAGTAGTGGAACTCGTCTGCCGCGCTCCTCGGCTCTGCCGCGCGCGCAGCGCGGCGCAGGACCGAGCGGATGCGGGCGACGAGCTCGCGCGGATCGAAGGGTTTAACGACGTAGTCGTCCGCGCCGATCTCGAGCCCGACGATGCGGTCGGTCGCCTCGCCGCGCGCGGTGAGGAAGATGACAGGGAGCTGGCGCGCCTCGATCAGGTGGCGGCAGAGTGAGAGGCCGTCCTCCCCCGGCATCATGATATCGAGCAGGACGATATCGTAGGCTTCGGCGGCGAGCCGCGCGCGGGCCTCGGCAGCACTGGCAGCCTGCGCAGCAGCGAACCCCTGCCGGACCAGATAGTCCGACAGGGGTTCGCGCAGCGCGGCCTCGTCATCGACGACCAGAACTCGGGTCGCGTCAGGCATGGCGGCCATATCAGGCACCCGGCGGCGGTGGTGGAGGCGGCATATCGCCCATGTCGCCGTGCATGCCGCGGCCGCCACGCCACCCGCGCCAGCCGCCGTGCTCCTTGCGCATCTGCATCCATGCGGCGCGGCGCTCGGCAGCAGTCAGCTTGCCATCGTGATTGGTATCGGCGGCATCGAAGCGAGCCTTGGCGGCGGCATCGAATTCGGCGCGGGTGATTGTGCCGTCATGATTGGCATCGGCCTTCTCGGCCATTTCGCGCAACAAGTGCGCGCCGGGACCCATCATCATGCCCATTCCGGCACCCGGAGGCGGCGGGGGCATCATGCCCGAGGTGCCATCACGGCCCTTGCCGTCCTTCCAGCCGGGACCATCCATCATCTTCTTGTGATGCTCCATGAATTCGGCCTTGCTGATCGAACCGTCGTGGTTGGTATCGATCATGTCGAACATCTCGGCCATCTTGGCCTCGCGGTCGGCCTGATTGAGCACACCATCCTTGTTCACGTCCAGCCTTGTCCACATCGCATCGACTTTGGCCTTGGCATCGGCCCAGGTGACGGTGGCATCGCCCATCGGATCGCGGCCGGGTTCGGCGAAGGCGGGGTAGACGGCATAGAGCGCCGTGGCGGCGGTGAGTGCGACAGCTGCAGAAGCGGCGAGCGTGGATTTCTTCATGGCTTGCGGTCCTTGTTGCGTGCGGAACGGGGGCTTTCCGCTGTCTGCCGTCTAGACCGGAGTTGTCGCAGGGTTATGCCGCCTGCGCAGAGTTCTGTCGCACTTTGTCGCGGGCGTTTCAGCGCGGGCGATGTTCGGTGCCGAGGCCGGACGTGATGAACAAGGCCGTCGCTTCCGGTGAGATCAGATCCATCGTGTGCCACGCACCAGGCGGATTGATCGCGTATTCGCCGGCAACAAGGCGAACCTCGGCGGTCGATCCATCCGCGAACTCCTGATGGAGCACACCCTCGCCGCTCAGCATCAGCACGACCTCATCGCCCACCGGGTGCATTTCCCAGCTGTCCCAGCTCGTCGTGAAGGCATGTTGGCTGACAAGGCGGCCTTCCGCGCCGTCAGCGCCGTGGCGGTCGATATAGCCGCCATACCATTCCATGCCGGTGAAATGCGGCTGGGGCACCGCCTTCGCGCCGAGGCCGATGTGGATCGGGTTCGTATCGAGCCGGTGCGCCATGACGGTCAGGCTCCCATCACGAAGGCGTTCAATTTGTTGCCATCGGGATCACGGAAATAGGCCGCGTAGAATCCGCCTTCGCCGCGCGGTCCCGGAGGGCCTTCGCAGGTGCCGCCATTGGCGAGTGCCGCAGCATAAAGCCGGTCGACATGCGCCGGATCCTTGGCTTCGAGCGCGACCATCACGCCGTTACCGACTGTGGCAGGCTCGCCATTGTAGGGCTTCATCAGCCCGATGCCGGCGCCGGCGCCCGGCTCGCCCCACGCAATCGCGGCTTCCCATTCGTACATGCGGCCCGTGCCCATTTCGGCAGCGATCGCATCATAGAACTTCGCGCCGCGCGCGAGATCATTGGTTCCCAGAGTCACGTAACCGATCATCCAATCCTCCTCTTCATCGAGTCGCGATAATCAGAACATATCAGGAACGGATATACTTACAACGGGGCGCAGGCAGCCTCCAGCCAGGCGAGGTCGGCGCCGGACATCTGCGGGGCGAGCAGGTCGCGCACCTTGGCGTGGTAGGTGTTCCACCAGTCGCGCTCGTGCGGCAGGAGCAGCGCGGGTTCGACCAGCGTGCGGTCGATGGGAGCGAAGGTGAGCGTCTCGAAGCCCATGAACGTGCCCTCGGCACCCGGAATCTGGCGTTCTTCGACGAGCACGAGGTTCTCGATGCGGATGCCGTACTCGCCGGCCTTGTAGTAGCCCGGCTCGTTCGAGAGAATCATGCCCGGGAGGAGCGGCTGGCCGGTGCCGGCCTGCCCGCCCGCCGCCTTGGCGATGCGCTGCGGGCCTTCGTGGACCGCAAGGAAGCTGCCGACGCCGTGGCCGGTACCATGTGCGTAGTCGAGCCCGGCGGACCACAGGAACTGGCGCGCGAAGCTGTCGAGCTGACTGCCGACGGTGCCTTCCGGGAACACAGCGAGATCAAGCGCGATGTGGCCCTTGAGCACGCGGGTGAAGCGGTCTTTCACTTCCGCCGGGGGTGCGTCGGGGCCGATCCAGACAGTGCGGGTGATGTCGGTCGTGCCGTCGAGATACTGGCCGCCGGAGTCCACGAGATAGACGCTGTTGGGTTCGATCGCGCGGTTGGTGTGTTCGTCCACCTTGTAATGCGGGCTGGCACCATTGGGGCCAGCGGCGGAGATCGTGTCGAACGAGAGATCGCGCAGCAGGCCGGTCTTCTCGCGCTCGGCGCGCAGGGCGGCGGCGGCGGAGAGTTCGGTTTCGGTGCCCTGCGGCGCGGCATTCGAGAGCCAGTGGAGGAAGCGCGTGATCGCCGCGCCATCGCGGGCCTGCGCGGCACGGTGGCCGGCTTGCTCGATTGGGTTCTTGCAGGCCTTGGGCAGCACGGTGGGATCGGTCAGCGAGACGGCTTCGGCGCCGGCGGCCCTCAGTTCGGCATAGATCGCGGCGACCGCGCGTTCGGGATCGACCGCGACTTTCTTGCCCGCCAGCGCGGCGAGCGCGGGGGTGAAGGCAGCGCGGTCAGCCACGCGCACCGCATTGCCGAGGTGCTGGGCGAGTTCGGTCGTGACCTTCTCGGGAGCGATGAAGAGGTCTGCCGTGCCATCGGCATGGGCGAGCACGAACGAGAGCGCGACGGGCGTGCAGTCAACATCCGATCCGCGCATGTTGAGCAACCAGGCTACGGAATCGAGGGCCGAGATGACCGCAGCGTCGAGCCCACGCGCGGTGAGCCATGCGGCGACTTCAGCGCGCTTCTCGTGGGCGGAGGCACCTGCAAATTCGTCTGGGTGCACGAGCGCCGGAGCGGCAGACGGCGCGGGACGGTCCTGCCAGATCGCATCGATGGGGTTCTGCTGGACGGCAACAAGGCTGGCGTGGCGGCGCTTCAGGGCGGCGGCGACGCCATCGGCCCAGCCCTTGCCGTGGAGCCATGCGTCATAGCCGATGCGGCTGCCTTCGGGCGCGTGTTCGCCGAGCCATGCGGCGACGGACGTCTGCGGGACCGACTGGTAATCATAGAGACGGCTATCAACCTGTTCGCGGACCTGGAGCGTGTAGCGCCCGTCGACGAAGATCGCGGCCTTGTCCTTGAGCACGACCGCCGTGCCGGCCGAGCCGCCGAAACCAGTCAGCCAGCCGAGGCGCTGGGCATAGGCGCCCACGTACTCGCTCATATGCTCGTCGGAAATCGGGATGACAAAGCCGTCAAGCTCCTGCCGCACGAGCTCCTTGCGCAGGGCATCGAGACGGGCTTCGTGGGTGTTCATCAGCATGGGTCTTGTCCTGAAGCGGTGCTGCCTGCCTTGCAGGCTCATGGATAGCACCATAGATGCGGGGAATGACGGAGACCACCCCCACTGCACCGCCGGTTGCGGCCAAGAAGCCCCACACGTTCACGCACCACGGCGTGACGATCGAGGATCCGTACAACTGGCTGCGCGATCCCGGCTATCCGGAGGTGAAGGACGCCGACGTGCTGGCGCATCTGGAGGCGGAGAACGCGTGGTTCGAAGCGCGGATGAAGCCGCGACAGCCCACAGTCGAGACGCTGCTCGCCGAAATGCGCGGGCGGATCAAGGAAGCCGACAAGTCGGTGCCGCAGAAGGACGGCGATTGGCTGTACTGGATCGAATACGAGGAAGGCGCCGAGTACAAGAAGTGGTGGCGGCGGCCCGTCGCTGGCGGGCCGGATGAGCTGATCCTCGACGAAGTCACGCTGGCCGAGGGCAAGGAATACTTCCGGCTGGGGGCGCTCTCGGTTTCCAGTGACGGCCGGCTGCTGGCCTGGGCCGTGGACGACAACGGATCGGAGCGGTTCACCGCGCGGATCAAGGTGATCGAGACAGGCGAGGAACTGCCCGATGTGATCCCGGGGACACTCTCCGCACTCGTCTGGGCGGCGGGGGACAAGGCGCTCGTCTACAGCCTCGCCAATGCACAGTGGCGCACGGACAATGCGAGGCTGCACTGGCTGGGAACGCCGGTGGAGAGCGATGTCGAGCTCTATCACGAAGACGACGAGGGCTTTCGCGTTTCCGCCGGGCTTTCGGCCAATGACGAGTGGCTGGTGATTGCGACCGGCGACCACGAGACGAGCGAAGTTCGGCTGGTGCCTGCCGCCGATCCCTTGGCCCCGCCGCTGCTGGTCAAGGCGCGGCAGACCGGGGTGGAATATGATGTGGATGTGCGCGGCGAGACGCTATTCATTCACACCAACGACACCCACGAGAATTTCCGCCTCGCCACCGCGCCGCTGGCCAATCCCGGCGCGTGGACCACGCTGATCGAGGGGACCGAGGACTTCTACCTGACCGTGTTCGACCTGTTCCGCGATTTCTATGTGGTTGAGGGCCGGGTGCGCGGACTCGACCGCATCGAGGTGCGCTATTACGACGATCCGGCGCGGGTGGAGCCGATCGCGTTTGCGGAAGCGAGCTACGAGGCGTCGCTCGGCGACAATCCGGAATGGGCGATGGACAAGCTGCGCATCAGTTACGAGTCCATGACCAGCCCGGCTTCAGTCTATGACTATCACGTGGCCGAAGGGCGGCTCGAGCTGCTGAAGACGCAGGAGATCCCGAGCGGCTATGATGCCTCGCTTTACGAGACGGCCCGGCTGGAGATCACGGCGCGTGATGGCACGGCGGTGCCGGTCTCGGTGGTTTGGCGCAAGGGCCGGGAGGCAGGTGGGCCGCTCTATCTCTATGGCTATGGCGCCTACGGGATCGCCATCGGGCCGGGCTTTTCGACCACGCGGCTGAGCCTGGTGGATCGCGGGTTCGCCTATGCCATCGCGCATATCCGGGGCGGCGATGATCTGGGGCGGCGCTGGTACAAGGCGGGCAAGCTGCAGCAGCGGACGAATACGTTCAACGACTTTGTGGACGTGGCGAAGGGGCTGATTGCGGAAGGCTTCACGGCTGCGGGCAAGATCGCGATTGCAGGCGGATCGGCAGGCGGTGAACTGATGGGCGCAGTGATCAATTCCGATCCGGAGCTGTGGGGCGCGGTGGCGGCGCATGTGCCGTTTGTCGATGTGCTGAGCACGATGCTCGACGAGGAGCTGCCGCTGACGCCCGGCGAGTGGCCGGAATGGGGCAATCCGATCGAGGACAAGGCGGCGTTCGACCTCATCCGCTCCTATTCGCCCTACGATCAGGTCTCGGCACAGGCCTATCCGCCGATGCTCGTGACGGCAGGCCTCAACGATCCCCGCGTTACCTATTGGGAGCCCGCGAAGTGGGTCGCCAAGCTGCGCGAGCTGAAGACCGACAGCAACGAACTGCTGCTCAAGACCAACATGGGCGCGGGGCACGGGGGCAAGTCGGGCCGGTTCGAGGGGCTGCGCGAGACGGCGGAAGAGTTTGCCTTCATCCTCGCGCAACTGGGCGTTGCGGCTTGAGTATGCACGCCAAGACCTTCACCGCCGGGCCTGAGCACATCGACGTGCTGGGCCATGTGAACAACGCGGTGTGGGTGCAGTGGATGGAGGCAGTGGCCACCTCGCACTGGGAAGCGCTGGCCCCGGCCGAGTGGCAGGACGCCTACGTCTGGGTCGTGACGCGGCACGAGATCGACTATCGCGGCAATGTCGCGCTGGGTGAGAGCGTGACGGCGGAGACGTTCGTGCCCGATGCCCCACGCGGCGCGCGGTTCGACCGGCGGGTGGATTTTCGCAACTCAGCGGGCAAGGTCATTGTCAGCGCGCGGACGCAGTGGGTGCTGATCGACAAGGCCAGCATGCGCATCCAGCGCGTTCCCGCAGACATGGCGGCGCTGTTTACCGGCTAGGCGGTTCGCACCTGTGCATCCGGGGTAAAGCCGGTCAGCCGTTCACGCATCGTGCGGTTGCGGCCGAGGCGCTTGGCTTCGTAGAGCAGGCGGTCGCAGTGGCTGTAGAGCACCGCGAATTCGACATCGAGGTTGCCGGAAAGGTCGTGCTCGACCAGCCCCATGCTGGCCGTGACCACGTGGCCAAGGCCGGGGACGGCGGCTGCGATGCGCGTACTGAGAGCGCGGCGGCAGCGTTCGGCGCGTTCGGCGGCGCCGGGACCGCGCAGGAGGAGCAGGAATTCCTCGCCGCCCATGCGGATCGCGCAGGCATCGCCGTCTTCGCCGAGGACGGTGGCGACGACCTTCAGGACCGAATCCCCGACAGCATGCCCATGCCGGTCGTTGATGCGCTTGAAGAGATCGAGATCGATGACCGCCATGGTGCGGTAGCCGAGGTGGAACAGGTCGTTGAACCGGCGCTCGATCGAATGGCGGTTCCACAGCCCGGTGAGCGCATCGCGGCCGGCGACGCCTTCGAGTTCGAGCGCCCGCGCATGGGCAATGTCGCGCTCGCGACGCAGTTCGAGGAAGCGAATCACGATGCCAAGCGAGTTGATGAGAACTTCGGCGGCAATCGTCAGCTGGAAGACGACGACGGATTCAGTCGGCCGGGCATGGGGCAACACGTAGCAGCCGATGCGATAGACGCCGACGATCAGCGTCGGGCTCCAGCCGAGGATGAGGAAGCTGACGAGCTTGCTGCCGCGTCGCCAGGCGTCGACGAGGCCGATCACGATCAGGACGATGGCAAGCGACACGCTGAAATAGGTGCCGAGCGCGCTCCACGGGCGCAGGGCCTCAATCTTGGCGGCCGTGAACACACCGCCGCAGAACACCAGCGGCGCACAGCCGATCAGCAGCCGGCGCACGGGCACGGACAAGGCATCGTTTTCGAGGAAGGTGACGAGGAACAGCAGGCCCGCGGCGGCAATCGCACAGTAACAGATGCTGTTGATTGCAACCTCGGTTCCTGCCAGCGGATCAACCCCGATGTGGACAAAGCCAGTGCCAACGACTGTCGTCACCAGCATGAGGCCCACCATCACGACGTGCCAGAGTACGAACTGTCGGCGCAAAACGAGATAGAAGCCGAAATTGAGCAGCAGCGGGACGACCAGCATGCCGCAGATCGCCGCCATCGCGACAACCACGCTCATGTCCCAGCCGGAGCCTTCGGGCGCGCTGTCGAGCCGGGCCTCGCTGGCGATGATCTTGTTCCACGGCTGCACGATCTTCACCGCGACGAGACGCGGGCGCGCGGGGGTCTGCGGGAGCGGCATGGCCATCAGCGGACCCGCGATGAGGTGATGCACCGAAGTCGGCTTGTAGCGCGCGAAGCGGACAGTGCCGCGCTCGTCGACCACCCAGATCGTGATGGTGCTGAAGGGTGAGGCGTGGGTGACGAAACTCTGCGCACGCGGCTGTGCCGGATCGGTCAGGCGAAAGCGCACATAGAGGTTTGGCGGCCCGATATCGTAGCCGGAATCCTCGCAGACCCAGCGGTCCGGAGCGTGGCGCAAGTTCGCATAGGTTTCCGTAGCGTCCGCCGAGGCGTGGCAGGTCTGACTTGCGGCAATAGGAGCAGCGGCAGCGGGCATGCCAAACGGGCCGGATAGCAGCGCCACCAGCCCGAACAGCACAATCCTGCGCCAGATCCAGTCCATGGGCTGGATCCTAGCAAAATGAGCTTAGAGCAACGTTAACTCGGCACCTGTGGTCAGGCGAGCAGTTCGCTCACCGGTCGGTAAGCATAGCCCAGTTCGCGCGCGACCGCTTCATAGGTCACTTCACCGGCATGGACGTTGAGCCCGGCCGCGAGATGCGGGTTGGCGGCAAGCGCGGCCCTCCAGCCAAGATCGGCGATCTTGAGGGCATGGGGCAGGGTAACGTTGTTGAGCGCATAAGTGCTGGTGCGCGCCACGCCGCCGGGCATGTTGGCGACGCAGTAGTGGACGATGCCGTCGACCACGAAAGTCGGTTCGGCATGGGTCGTCGCGCGGCTGGTCTCGAAGCAGCCGCCCTGGTCGATCGCGACGTCGACAAGGACCGCGCCGGGTTTCATCGTGGCGAGCATTTCGCGCGTGACAAGCTTGGGGGCGGCGGCGCCGGGGATCAGCACCGCGCCGATGACGAGGTCCGCCTCGGCGACGCAATCGGCAAGGTTGGCGCGGTTCGAGAAGCGCGTCTTGGCGCGACTTTCGAAGTGGGTGCCGAGGCGTTCGAGCACTTCGGGATCGCGATCGAGAATGGTGACGTCGGCGCCGAGGCCGGCGGCCATTTGTGCCGCATTGAAACCGACCACGCCGCCGCCAATGACCGCAACCTTGGCAGGCAACACGCCTGGGACCCCGCCGAGCAGCACACCGCGCCCGCCGTGCGCCTTCTCCAGCGCGGTGGCGCCGGCCTGGATCGCCATCCGGCCAGCAACCTGGCTCATCGGCTTGAGCAGCGGAAGCTGCCCCCCCGGGCCGGTCACGGTCTCATAGGCGATCGCGGTAACGCCCGATTTGACGAGATCGGCAGTCTGCTCCGGATCGGGCGCGAGGTGGAGATAGGTAAAAAGGACCTGGCCTTCGCGCAGCTGCGCGCGTTCCACGGCTTGCGGTTCCTTGACCTTCACGACCATCTCGCAGCCGGCAAAGATCGCGGCGGCATCGGGTTTGATCGTGGCACCGGCGGCTTCGTAGTCGCGGTCCGCAGCACCGATTCCAAGGCCGGCGCCCGTCTCGACCCACACGTCATGCCCATGCGCGACCATCTCGCGCGCGCTCTCCGGTGTCAGGCCGACGCGGTACTCATGGTTCTTGATTTCCCGGACGGTACCGACGCGCATGGCATGATCCCTTTCGACTATGGCTGCCAAGAGACTACACCCGATGGAGCGCGCTGTTTCACCTGATTGCTGGTTTCACAGGATCAGTTTTCGCGATATTTCCTGTCATGAGGACATTTTGCAGGATTTTTTTGCATGGATAGGATTGATGCCGCACTGATTGATGCACTGCAACACGACTCGGCGCGGCCTATTGCGGCGCTTGCCGAAGCCGTCGCGCTTTCGCCCTCGGCCTGCCACCGCCGGGTGCGATCGCTGGAAGAAGCGGGGATAATCAGCGGCTATGCGGCGCGGATAGACCCGCGCCGGGTCGGTCTGGCGGTCGAAGTCTTCGTCGAGATCACACTGACGAGCCAGAGCCGCGAAGCCATGGACCGGTTCGAGCGTGCGGTCGGAGATTTCGACGACATCCTCGAATGCCACCTGATGTCAGGCGGGGCAGATTACCTGCTGCGCGTGGCGGCAGCGGATCTCGACCAGTACGACCATATCCACCGCGATTGCCTCGCGCGGCTGCCCGGTGTTTCCTCGATGCGATCAAGTTTTTCGCTACGCCGGATCAAGCGGTTCGCGGGGTACCCGGTGCCGCGCGGGAAGGCATAGGCGGAGGCTTGCGGGGAGGGGCCGCCTTCTTGTCCGCGCTGTCGAGCAGGGTGAGATCGCTGCCCGGTTCATCCATGCCGTAGCGTTCGCGCAATTCAAGCTTGAAGGCCTCGACGGCTTCCTCATCCGGCAAATGATCGACCGTGAAGCGCCGCACGACAAATTCGTCCGCGCTGTCGAGCACGGTGAGAAAGCGCCCGGTCACGGTTTCGGCAAGGTGGGTGATATCGAGCCCGTCGGCGATCGACCAGCGATGCCGCCCCCAGGTGACAATGCGGCGGCCGCAGTGGCGGCAGATGCTGTAGATGCCGCCGTCATCCTCGCGTGCGCGCCAGGTGGTGGGCTGATGAGCCCTCGTGAACCAGCACTGGGACAGGGCTACATAGGGCACGCCTTGACTGACCTTTCCTGCTGGATGTTCGCCAACTCTGGCGGTGCCGCCAATCGACGAAGGGCGAACACCGGCTCTGGTCAAGATACGGCAGGATTGGCCAAAGATTTAGGGCAAGGCGACTCCCGTCAAGGCCACAAGCCCCGCCGCGATCAGGGCAGTTCGACGCGGTCCATCACCGGCTCGCTGGCATCGGCGATCGAGACGCGGCTGCCGGGATCAATCCCCGGCACTTCGCGGCCGCTGAGCGATTGGGCGGTGGCACTGCCGTCGCTGGCGGAGGAAATGCGGAACTTGGCGGTGGCACCTGTTGTGGAGCTCGTCACGTTGAGGATCATGCCCTGTTCGATCAGCGGCGCACCATAATTGATGGCAAGCGTTGGGCCAGCCACCGAAGTCACACGCAGCGGCCGGAAATGGAACGCCACCTTGCGGGCCGTATCGATCGCCAGATTGCGCTGGAGCTGCGCATACTGGCCATCCTCACCCATCCCGCTGGCATAGGCCGTGCCGCGCGTGTCGGCGGAAAAATCTGTCTCGAGCGTCGACTTCACGATGTCGCCATAGACGATCCGGCCGCCACGGTCGCTGACCGTGAAGCTCATCGTGACGACAAGGCCGCCGGACGAAGCCCCGTACTCGCGGCCCGGATTGGTGGTTTCACGATAGGCGCTGCCGACCGGCGTTACGTTCTCGACCCGCCCGCGCAGAACGAGGCCGCCGGGGCCGACCACGACAGCACCGGACGAGGCCAGAGCCGCCTGCATGGCCGTCTTCACGCCGGCGAACTGGTTGACGCAGTCCTTGACGAAATACGTCCGGATGCTCGATTCCCATCCTGCCGCCAATGACGACGAGGCGCCTGCACCGAACGCTCCGGCATAGCCGGCGCTGCTCCCGGCAACGAACCCGGAGCTATGCGCGTCGATCCCCATGTAGACCTTGCACAACTGGGCGGCGGTGATGGCGCCGACAGCTATGCGGGCCGGAGGTGTCTGGGCCTCAGCCGGAGACACCGGCACGGCGGCGGCGAGCGCGATCATGGCGAAGAAGGCAGAGCGTTGGCGCATAATTTGCTCCAGATATCGGAGGAAACCCGGGATCGGTGAGGCGGTATCAGGCAGGGTCCAAAGGCCCGGTGGTCCCCGGTCAGCGCCGCTTGCTGTTCTTGAATTGCGCCACGTCGGCCGCCGTCGCGGGCCGCACGATGTAGCGCACCTGAGGTGGCCCGTTGAGGAAGCCGGCGACCGGACGAGCCTTTGAGAAGCTGTTCTGGACGTCGGTGACCTGCAGGATGCCGATGGCGGATTCGCTGCTGCCGATCTCGCGCCCCGTATCGGGATCGACCACCTTCTCTCCGGGCGCGAAGACGGTCATCTGGTTGCCAAGCACGACCGAGCCTATGCCATAGTTCAGCATCACCGTGCCATCGGCGCTCACATTGGCGACCTTGATCGGATAGACGGCCGTAACCAACCCGCTCGCAATCTTCTCGGCCGCGCTGCGCAGGAGGACCGCCGCATTGGCCTGAGGCACGCCCTCGCCGCAGATGGTCCCGACCTTCTGGGTTTCGTCGATACGGTTGACGTAGCGGATCTGCCCGGTTGCCCCATCCGTGATGCGAATGTCGATCGAGAGCGTGACCTTGCCGCCATAGCAATTGGTGGACTGCCCATCCGCGTTCTTGCCACCGAGCGCACCCATCAGGAGCGTCGAGCCGAAGTCGGCCGACTTGGTCGCCGAAAGCGAGGTAATCGTTCCGTAGATCTGGTAGTCGGCCGCCTGGAAACCGCCGACCTTTCCGCCATTGCGCGAAGTGACCAGGCCCGATTTGCCGCGGACCTGTTCTTGGGTGAGAACGTCGAGTTGCCCGCGCTCCATGACGCGAAACTTCTGCGACGCTGCAATCGCGGTCAGGATCATCTGGGTAAGGGTGGCCGATTGGCCAGAACCTGCCTGATCGTCAATTTTTGCAACGGCTACAATCGGTTGCGTCATCGTTGCGCCGGATGTCTGGGCGAAACCCGGGGCCGCACACAGCATTACCAGCGCCGCACAGGCGCGAGACAGACTTCGTTTCATTCCAAACCCCCCGATCCGGAGGGAAGATATCGAAATGACGGCGAGCGAGATAGCTGCTTTCTTCACGAAATCTTGAAAGTTTCGCCATGCTGCAAAAGATTTACATTCGCATCCCAACCGATAAGGCGAACCGGGGGAACCTCGTCTGGGCAATCATCCGTGGCAGCGGGTGCCTGCCGTCGGGTCACAGCGGATTGCCATCCTTGTCACGGTAGATCTCGCGGCGGCCGACGTGGTTCGCGGGGCCGACGAAGCCATCCGCTTCCATGCGCTCGATCCACTTGGAGGCGGTGTTGTAGCCCACGCCCATCTGGCGCTGGACCCAGCTGGCCGAAGCCTTCTGGCTTTCGAACACGAGCTGGCAGACCTGCCGGTACTTGCGCTCTTCAGGGTTGTCCGAGGCGGTCGCGTCGAGATCGTCGAAACCGAAGCCGCCGTCTTCCGGCTCCTCGGTTACCGAATCGACGTAGTCGGGGCTGCCCTGCCCGCGCCAGTGATCAGCAACGCGCTCGACTTCCTCGTCGCTGACGAAGGGGCCGTGGACGCGGGCAATCGCGCCGGTGCTCGGCTTGTAGAGCATGTCACCCTTGCCGAGCAGCTGTTCGGCGCCCTGTTCGCCAAGGATCGTGCGGCTGTCGATGCGGCTGGTGACGGCAAAGCTGATGCGGGTCGGCAGGTTGGCCTTGATCACGCCGGTGATGACGTCGACCGAGGGACGCTGCGTGGCCATGATGAGGTGGATGCCTGCCGCGCGGCTCTTCTGCGAGAGGCGCTGGATCAGGACTTCGATTTCCTTGCCGACGGTGACCATGAGATCCGCCAGTTCGTCGACGATGACGACGATCTGCGGCAGCACCTGATAATCAAGCTGCTGCTCCTCGAACAGCTCCTCCCCCGTGTCGGGGTCGAAACCAACCTGGATGCGACGGCCGAGCGGCTTGCCCTTGCTGGCGGCGGCGCGGACTTTCTCGTTGAAACCGGAGATATTGCGCACACCGACCGAGGACATCATGCGGTAGCGCCGCTCCATTTCCTCGACCGCCCACTTGAGCGCGCGCACGGCCTTGGCAGGCTCGGTCACCACTGGCGAGAGGAGATGCGGGATATCGTCGTAGGACTTGAGTTCGAGCACCTTGGGATCGACAAGGATCAGGCGGCACTGCTGCGGGGTGAGCCGGTAGAGCAGCGAGAGCAGGATACAGTTGAGCCCGACCGACTTGCCCGAGCCGGTGGTGCCCGCAACCAGCAAGTGCGGCATGGTGGCAAGGTCTGCCACGATGGGTTCGCCGGCGATGTCCTTGCCGAGGATGATCGGCAGCATGCCCTTCGAGTTGACGAACCTGTCGCAGGAGACGAGCTCGCGGAACGAGACCATGTCGCGTACCGCGTTGGGCAATTCGATGCCCATGACGGTGCGGCCGGGGATCGAGGAGACGCGGGCCGAGATCGCGCTCATGTTGCGGGCGATATCATCCGAAAGCCCGATCACGCGGCTGGCCTTGATGCCTGGGGCGGGCTCAAGCTCGTACATCGTGACGACCGGTCCGGTGCGCACCGCGGTAATCTCGCCCTTCACGTTGAAATCGTCGAGCACGTTCTCGAGCAGGCGCGCGTTGCGTTCGAGCGCGAGCTTGTCGATCTTCGGCCCCGAGGCGACCGGCAGCGGCTCGAGGATATCGAGGCCGGGGAGCGCGAACTGCGACTGGTCGAACAGATCGCCCTGCCGCGCCTTGCCGGAGACCTGCGCGGGTGCGGGCGGCCGCGAGGGGTCGGTGATCTCGGTAGGGCGGCGTGGCTTGGAAGTCGCATCGGCAGCCGTAACCGCCACCTCTTCTGCTGGCTCGCTGCGGGGCTTGGACGGGCGCTTTGGCAGCAGCGCGGCGACACCGGCGGCGGCTTCGGCCACCGGGAGATCGCCGCGGCGCAGGAAGGCCGGGATGCGCGGCAGGCGGTGCCAATCGAACACGAAGACCTTTGCGGTGACGATGAGACCGCCCATCGCAGAGACAAAGGCCGCGATGCCCACAATCCACGGTTCGGCAGGCGGGGCCAGATGCGCAAGACCGCGTACAAGCGCCGCGCCGAGCAGTCCGCCAAGGCCGCCCGCTCCAGCGGGAAGCGTCCCGCCCGGGCCGGTGAACACCAGCGCAAGCGCGGTGCCGACAAGCACCATGGCGAGCGCGAGCAGCAGGGCGAGGCGCCACCACGCGGGCAGCGGCGCGAAGCCTTCGTCCTCCTCGTCGATGTCGATCAGATCGCCGGCGGCGTCCCACAGCCGCCGCGCGAAGACATAGAGCAGTGGCAGGAGCAGCACGCCGGGGAGACCGAAGAACAGCAGCACGCGTTCGGCGGCCCAGGCTCCGGGCAGGCCCATCCAGTTTTCGACCGGGCTGCCCGATGCGGTGCTGCCCGAAGGATCGGTCTGGGTATAGGTCGCGAGCGCGAGGCCGAGCGCGATCATCGCGGCAAAGAGCAGTGCGGCGCCGATCAGTTCGGCGCTGCGGCGGAAGCTGCGCTTCAGGATCGCGCGCCAATCCGCGCCCTTTGCGGCACGCCCTCCGGTGGGCGAAACGAGTGCGCGAGATGCCATGGTACCTGTCCCTTCCTTCCGCCATCATGCGCCCCGATGGGGGATGGCGTCAAGAACGCATGGAGCACAAAACCCAAGGAATCCCGGCGAGTCGCGGGTTTCTGCGGGTTCTACGCAAGGCCGTCGATCGCCGCCCATCCCCAGACCGGCAGACGTGCGGCGCGGCGCTTCGTCATGCCGCCGAGCGCAATCACGGGCAGCGGCGAGCGGCGCGCGAGGCGGAGGAAGCGGACAGAGCCTAGGACCGGCGCACCGGGGTGCGAACGGGTCGGGAAGACAGGCGAGAGCAGGATGGCATCCGCCCGGCAGCGGACGGCGGCGCCGATCTCCGCCAGCGAGTGCGCGGTGGCGAGGCGCAGGCCCGTGGTGCGGCCGAGGCTTTGCGGCGCGCCATAGCGGCCATCCGCACGCCAACCGCGTGCCTCGCCTGCGATGATGATCAGCAGACCCCGTCGTTTGCAGAGGCGGCGAAGAGTCTCGAAGCGAACGCGGCGCTGGACTGGCGGCAGATGGTAGTGTCGGAACACCAGCGCACTGCCGTTCGGCAGGCGGGAAATCGCGGATTCGAGGCAGTGATCGTTGCGCGCGTCGGTGAGGAGGAGGGTCCGAGGGACAGGATGACACCGGCGCATGCCCGGCCTATAGCACCGCTCCATGACCGATCCAGAGGCCGCGTTGGCCACCCTGAGCCCGCTCGCCGCCGTGCGCGAGCGCATCGCCGGCACCGCCGCCATTGCCCGCCGCAAGGCCGAGGACATCACGCTGGTCGCCGTCTCGAAGACGCATCCGGCGGAGGCTATCCTGCCGCTGATCCATGATGGCCAGCGCGTGTTCGGCGAGAACCGCGTTCAGGAAGCGGACGCGAAATGGCCAGCGCTGCAGGACGCATATCCCGATATTCGACTGCACCTCGTCGGCCAGCTGCAATCGAACAAGGCCGAGGACGCGGTGCGGCGCTTCGACTGTATCCATTCGCTCGACCGGCCCTCGCTGCTGACAGCACTCGCCCGCGCAATGGACAAGGCGGGCCGCCGGGTGCCGCTATTCGTGCAAGTGAACATCGGCGATGAAGATCAGAAGGGTGGCTGCGCGGTGGCGGACCTGCCAGCACTGCTCACCGAGGCGCGCGCGGCGGAACTGCCGGTCATCGGCCTGATGTGCGTGCCGCCCGCCGGGATCGAGGCCGCGCCGTTCTTCGCGCTGATGGCCAAGCTGGCGGACGATCACGGCCTGCCCTCACGCTCGATGGGTATGAGCGATGATTTCGAGACCGCGGTGATGCTGGGCGCGACGCATGTGCGCGTCGGCTCGGCGCTGTTCGGCGCGCGCGGCTGAGGGAAAGTCAGCCGCCGTGTTTGGCGAGTTCGTCGCCGCTCAGCGTCACCATGTGGAGCAGGTTGGTCGAACCCGGTGTGCCGAAGGGGACACCCGCCAGCGTGATCAGGCGCGAGCCCGCGGTGCCGAACGCGTGGCGCAGCGCCATGCGCTTGCCCTTGGCGATCATTTCCTCGAAGCTGCCGATATCCTTGGTGGCAACGGCATGCGCGCCCCAGAGGAGGCCGAGCTTGCGCGCGGTCATCGTCGAGGGCGTGAGCACCAGCATCGGCACGCCCGGCCGTTCGCGCGCAACGCGGCGGGCAGTCGAGCCCGAGCCCGTGAACACGATGATGCCCGCAATCGGGAGCGCCTTGGCGATGCTCGCGCAAGCCTCGGCCAGCGCATCGGCAGTAGTCGGATCGGGGCGGGTCTCGATGAAATGGACACGCGCGGCGTAGCCGAGATCGTTCTCGACCTCGCTGGCGATGCGGTCCATGATCGTGACGGCCTCTTCCGGCCAGGCGCCCGCAGCGGTCTCGGCGGAAAGCATGACCGCATCGGCACCGTCATAGACGGCGTTGGCGACGTCGGAGACTTCGGCGCGGGTCGGCGTCGGGCTCTCGATCATCGATTCGAGCATTTGCGTCGCGACCACGACCGGCTTGCCCTCGCGCCGCGCCTTCTCGACGATGCGCTTCTGCAGCGGCGGAACCTGCTCGGGGTTCAACTCGACACCGAGATCGCCGCGCGCGACCATCAGGCCGTCCGCGAGTTCGAGAATTTCGTCGAGCCGCGAGATGGCAGCGGGCTTCTCGATCTTGGCCATCAGCGCGCCATAACCGCCCATCAGGCGGCGGGCTTCGGCAACGTCCTCGGGGCGCTGGACGAACGAAAGCGCGATCCAGTCCGCACCGTGGGTGACCGCGAAGGCGAGGTCGCGGCGGTCCTTGTCGGTCATGGCCGGGACCGGGATCACCGCATCGGGCACGTTGACGCCCTTGCGGTCCGAGATAACGCCGCCAACTTCAGCCGAGCAGAGGATTTCGTTGTCGTCCGCGCGGATCACCCGCAGGCGCAACTTGCCATCATCGATCAGCAGGCGCTGGCCCGGCTTCAGGATCCCGAACAGCTCGGGATGCGGCAGCTGGACGCGCGTCTCGTCACCCGGCTCCGGATTGCGATCGAGCGTGAAGTGGCCTGAATGGCGGATCACCGCGCGGCCATCCTTGAATTTGCCGACGCGCAGCTTGGGCCCCTGCAGGTCGCAAAGGATCGTGATCGGCCGGTTGACCTTGCGCTCCAGCGCGCGAATCGCGGCAATCGTCTCGGCATGGACGGCGTGTTCGCCGTGGCTCATGTTGACCCGGAAGGCATCGGCACCGGCGCGGAACAGCTTCTCGAGCATTTCCGGAGACCGGCTGGCAGGTCCGACGGTGGCAAGGATCTTCACCTTGCGGCCACGGGGATCCAGTTTTGCCACGTCCATCACCTCGAATTGAATGCGCTGGCCCTATGGCCTAACTACCTTGAAAACCCAAGGACGAACCCAATGGATACGAATGCAGAAACCTCATCGCCCGATGCTCTCGATGCACTGCCGGACGCCGTGGCCGCAGCCGCGTTCCGCCGCCTTGTCAGGCACTTGCGCCACCGTCATGACGCGCAGAACATTGATCTTATGGGCCTTGCGGGCTTCTGCCGCAACTGCCTCGCGGATTGGATCAACGATGCCGGCGCGGGACTGGACAAGGCTGGTGCACGCGAAGTGATCCACGGCCTGCCTGCCGACGAATGGAAGACGCGCTACCAGACGGAAGCGACCGCCGAGCAGCTTGCGCGCATGGCCGAGAGCATGAAGCGCAACGCGCCGGTTAAGCCGGAGTGACTTCCGTCGTCCTGATTGACGCATTTTTCGTCTTGGCGGCTGCGGTGGGGACAGCGCGCCTGATAAGATCGGCTCGGACCAGCGTAGTCACATGGCGAGGTGCGCAGTTCTCTCGTTCGGCGAACCCGGCAGCATTTTGGCCAGTTACCATCTTCAATGCCGCGCTGGTCGTTGGTGCCATCTACGGCATTTCTGCTGGCGCGGGTTTGTAAACTACACAATCGCCAAAGAAAAAGGGCGCCGGGATGGCCCGACGCCCTTTTCTGTTTCCGGATGCCCGAAACTCTTAGCGCTTCGCTAACAGTAAAGTGGAAATGGGGCTTTATTTCCAGCATGTTACGAAGCTATCGAAAAATCTGCTACTATTCTGCTACGCAGGTGGAATCTGGCTCACGAAGCGAGTTTATCTCGGTTTTTCCGAGTGTTGATAGCCATAGCAACATAAGCATCCAGTTCTCCGTTTGCCGTCGCAGAGCGTAGCGTTTCAAGCACGGGCTTCACATCGGCAAGCTGCTTTACGAAGACGGCATTGCCGTCCTTGCTCAGCGCAATCGCTTTCGACCCATACTTGCATTGCACATAGAATCCACCGTCTTGTGCAAAGAACCACGAGCGCACGACCTTCTGCCGTTGCACACGGACCTTCTCACCCGCGTCATTCTTGCTCCAGCGAGACAGCGTGACAGCGTATTCTTCGCCACGCATCGCTGCATCAGCGACCTGCAACTGTTCGTCAATGGCGGTCAGCAGCTTGTTGCGGCGAGCTTCAATGGGGCTGAGCTTGGTCTGTCGAGTGACGGGCTTGATGGTGAGCTTTGCAAGTGACGACATGATCGCATTCTGAAGCGTCCCGGGTTTTCCGGAGGCAGTTTCAATTGGGTTATGCCACCATATC
>NZ_LJHZ01000016.1:0-97729 GCF_001296055.1 Novosphingobium sp. AAP93 | reverse complement strand
CCGCCTTGCCGTGCCCCTCGCCCCCGGCGATATAGGCCTCGATCTCGGCGGGCTCGAGCCGCTTGAAGCGCACGATCGTCTCGCTCAGCGCCTCGCGCAGGGTGCCGTCGGGCGAAAGCACGGCGATCGCGGAAAACACGCGGTGGCGGCGGCCCGAGAGCAGCGCAAGACACCGCCTTGCCGTCGCCTCGTCCTCGGCCTTGGGGAGGATGCGCCGCCCGACACCGACAACGGTATCGCCCGCGAGGATCACCGCCTTGGGTTCCAGCGCCGCCGCAGCACGCGCCTTCCCGGCAGCAAGGCGCACGGCATGGGCGCGCGGCAGTTCGACGGGCAGCGGGGTTTCATCGATGTCGGTGGCGAGAATGAGCGGTTCGGTCACACCGAGCCGGGCCAGCAACTCGCGGCGGCGCGGGCTGGCGGATGCCAGCACCAGCGCGGGTGTTTCAGAATTTGACGGCACTGCTGCCGCAGCGAGCTCAGAAACCGCCAGGCCCCGAGCGGCCGGGCATGAAGCGGTAGGTGATGCGGCCCTTGGTCAGGTCATAAGGCGTCAGCTCGACCAGCACCTCGTCGCCCACCAGCACGCGGATGCGGTTCTTGCGCATCTTGCCGGCGGTGTGGCCCAGAATCTCGTGCTCGTTCTCCAGCTTCACGCGGAACATCGCGTTGGGGAGCAGTTCGACCACCTGGCCGCGCATCTCGAGGAGTTCTTCTTTCGCCATAGGCGGGGTCGTCTGCCTTTTTCGCTTGGGTGCATGCACGCATCACGGGCGCCAGAAGCGCCCTTGCGCGCGGCGCATAGCGATCTCGGCGCAAAAAGAAAAGCGCGAAGGCAATTGCTGCGCTGCGACAAATTGATACGAAAGGGTCATTGTCGGGGGCTTATGCGCCGACTTAGGACCGTCGCGGGGGCAGGAACCAGCAACCGGGCCGGAAACCCCGACTCGCCAACAGGATACGTTCGATGGCCCTGCCGCAAAGCTCCGCCGCGCTGGCACTTGCCCTGCTCCCGGCTTCCGCACTCGCGGCGACCGGGCCACAAACCGCACCCGCCCCGCCCGCCGAGGCCGATGCGCCGGTGGCGGTGGGCGGCACCAACGGGACCATCGATGCCGACGGTGACATCGTCGTTGTCGCCACCCGCGTGCGCGGTCAGGTCGAGACCGCCGCGCCGCCGATCGTCACGCTCGGCGAGGAGGATATCGCGGCCTATGGCGCCAGTTCGCTCCAGTCGCTGCTCGCCGCGCTCGCCCCGCAGACAGGCACCGGACGCGGGCGCGGCGACGGGGCGCCGTCGGTCCTGCTCAACGGCCTGCGCATCGCCAATTTCCGCGAGATCCGCTCGATCCCGCCCGAAGCGATCCGGCGCGTCGAAGTCCTGCCCGAGGAAGTCGCGCTCAAATACGGCTTCCGGCCCGACCAGCGCGTGGTCAACTTCATCCTCAAGGACAAGTTCCGCAGCTTCGGCACCGAAACCGAAGCCAAGCTCCCCGGCGCGGGCGGCTTCAGCGATCTCAGCGAGGAACTGACGCTCACCCGCATCGACAAGGGCAGCCGCCTCAATCTCACCGGCACGCTCGAACGCCGCTCGCCGCTCACCGAGGCGGAGCGCGGGATCGTGCAACCTGCTATCAGCGGCGCGCAGACTGGCCTGATCGATCCCAAGCAAGGCGACTACCGCACGCTCCTTGCCGATCAGCGCAGCGCCATCCTCAACGGCACATATGCGAAGTCGCTCGGCACCGGCGCCTCGCTCACGCTGAACGGCCTTATCCAGCGCAACGACAATCGCAGCCTCAACGGGCTCAATTCGATCGTGCTGACCGCGCCCGATGGCACACTCGTCCAACGCACCACGCTGCTCCCCGCCCCGCTTGCCAGCCGCACCGTGGCCGACACGTACTCCGCGGGCGCCTCGCTCAATCTGCCCATCGGCGCATGGCAGCTCGCATGGACGGCGGACGGCAGCCATGTGAACACCACGACGACGATCGATGCCCGCGCCGATCTTTCCGGGCTGCAGGCGCTGGTCGATCAGGGCACGCTCTCGCCCTTCGCCGCCCTGCCCGCCGATGCGATCCTGCCCACCCCGCAAGGCGTCGCGCGCAGCAAGTCCGATACGGCGACCACGCTCGCCACCGTCACCGGATCGCCGCTGCGCCTCCCCGGCGGGCAGACCGCGCTGACGCTCAAGGCAGGCTTTGCCTACAATGGCCTGCGCTCCTCGGATTCGCGCCAGCTTGCCGCCCCTGCCAATCTCAGGCGCGGCGATGCGCAGGCCGGTTTCAGCCTCGATCTGCCGATCACCAGCCGCCGCGAGAACTTCGGCAGCAAGCTGGGCGACATCTCGCTCAACGTGAACGCCGAGGTACACAACGTGTCCGACTTCGGCGGCCTCACCGCCTATGGCGCGGGCATCACCTGGGGCGTCACCCCCAAGCTGACCTTCGCCGCCAATTATATCGCGAGCGAGAAAGCGCCGGGTCTTGCCAACCTCGGCGCGCCGGTCACCATCACCACCGGCGTCGCGCTGTATGACTTTACGCGCGGGGAAAGCGTGCTCGCCACGGTCATCACCGGCGGCAATCCCGCGCTCAAGAAGGAACGCCAGCGCGACATCAAGCTTTCGGCCAACTGGGACCTGCCCATCGGCAAGGAATCCGCGCTGCTGCTCGAATACTTCCGCAACCGCTCGCTCGATACGACCAATGCCTTCCCGCTGCTCACCCCCGATGTCGAGGCAGCCTTCCCCGGCCGCGTCACCCGCGACGCCACCGGCCGCATCGTCAGCGTCGATCAGCGCGCGGTGACCTTTGCCGAGACAACCGGCTCGCGCCTGCGCGCCAGCCTCAATTTCGGCGGCCCCTTCGGCAAGCCCGATCCCAATGCCCGGCGCAGCGCCTTTGCCGGCATGCGCAGGCCCGGCGGCGGGGCACGTCCCGGCAGCGGTGGGGGCGGCGGCGGGCGTGGCGGCCCCGGCGGTGACGGACGCGGACACTGGAACCTCAGCCTCGCCTACACGCAGGAGCTTGACGAGACCGCGCGGATCGTTCCCGGCAGCCGCGTGCTCGATTTGCTGAACGGCGATGCCCTGTCCGGCGCGGGCATCTCGCGCAGCAGCGCGACGCTGGAGGGCGGCGGCTTCTATCGCGGTTTCGGCCTTCGCATTTCAGGCACTTACGCCAGCGGCACCCATGTCGATGGTTCAGGCGTACCCGGAGCCTCGCGCCTCGATTTCGGCGATCTGGCGACGTTCAATCTGCGCGGCTTCATCGATCTCAGCCGCATGGGCAATCTCATCGGCCGCGCGCCGTTCTTCAAGGGCGCCCGCGTCGCCTTCGGCGTGAACAACGTGTTCGATGCCGTGCAGAAAGTGACCGACCAGACCGGCGCCACCCCGCTGCGCTACCAGCGCGGCTACCTCAATCCCGAGGGCCGCGTGTTCAGCATCGAATTGCGCAAGCAGTTCTGATCAGGAGAACGGGCGCAGACGCGGGCGGCCCTGCAGCGGGCTGCGCCCATGGCGCTGGACATTCGCCGCTTCCTGCCGTGCCCGCGCATCGGCGTGGTGGCGCACGTTGACCACTTCGTGCAGCGGCAACGGCTCCTCGAACTGGATGCCGAAGCGCGCTCCTTGCGACCAGATTACCGTGCCGAACACGTCGAGCCCGGCGGCTTCCAGCACCACGCCGGCGCCGACACCGGGCAGCCTGGCCGCAATCGTCACCCGCGCGCCCGCCTGCGAAAGATCATCGAGCAGGCAATTCTCCTTGCCGTGCAGCAGCAGTACCGTCGCCGGAATAAACAGCCGCACGCGGGGGGTCGCGCGGCGTCCGGTGATGCGCGGCATCGGGATGATCGACTGGGAGGGCTGCGGGCTCATGATGCGCGTGTGCATGCGCCAGAAGAGATTATGCGAGCGTTGAGATGGTCCTAGCAGGATACCCCTAGAGGCCACATTTCCGCGCGGGGATATCTGCCCGCCGCCCCTCCCCAAGCCCGGGCCGAAGCATTATCTCCGGCCTTGCCATGGCGCGCCGCACCCCTCCCCCTGCCCCTGACCACCACTCCGGCCCGCAAGTGCCCGAGCCCTTGCTGCCCAAGGCTTCGGAGCGGTTCAACGAGGACAAGGCGACTTATACGGTGCGCGGCTCGGACCAGCCCGACATCGAGCGCGGCGTCGCCGCCATCCGCGAAGTCGTCGCCACGCTAAAGCCCAAGCCCGGCGTCTACCGCATGCAGGATGCGCGCGGCGATGTGCTCTATGTAGGCAAGGCGCGCGCGCTGAAGAACCGCGTCGCCAACTACACGCAAGTCGAGCGCCTGCCGCAGCGGCTCAAGCGCATGGTCAGCCAGACGCGCTCGATGACCATCGTGACGACCAATTCCGAGGCCGAGGCGCTGCTGCTCGAGGCGCAGCTGATCAAGCGCTATCGCCCGCCCTACAATGTGCTGCTGCGCGACGACAAATCGTTCCCCTTCATTCTCCTGCGCGCCGATCACGCCTTCCCGCGCATCAGCAAGCACCGCGGCGCGCGCCGCGCCATGGGCAATTACTACGGCCCCTTCGCCAGCGCCGGCTCGGTCAACACCACGATCAACGCGCTGCAGAAGCTGTTCCTGCTGCGCAGCTGCAACGATGGCTACATGTCGCGGCGCGACCGGCCCTGCCTGCTTTACCAGATCAAGCGCTGTTCGGCCCCTTGCGTGGATCGCATCAGCGAGGAGGACTATGCCGAGCTTGTGCGGCAGGCAAAGGACTTCCTCGGCGGCAAATCGGGCGCGGTGCAGAAGGAGATCGAGGCGCAGATGAGCACGGCGGCCGAAGCGCTCGACTTCGAACGCGCCGCCATGCTGCGGGATCGCCTCCGCGCCGCTACTTTCATCCAGGGCAGTCAGGCGGTGAATGCCGAAGGCGTCGGGGATGCGGACGTGTTCGCGATGGCCAGCAAAGGCGGCCAGATCAGCGTGCAGGCCTTCTTCATCCGCGGCGGCCAGAACTGGGGCCACCGCGCCTTCTTCCCCGGCCATACCGAGGGGCTGGAGGAACCCGAAGTCCTCACCAGCTTCCTCGCCCAGTTCTACGAGGAAGTGCCCCCGCCGCGCCTGATCCTCGTCGATCGCGAGCTCCCCGAGGCAGACCTCCTCGCAGAAGCGCTCCTCGGCGCCGCGGGCGGCAAGGTCGAGATCTCGGTCCCCCAGCGCGGCGATCGCCGCCGCCTGATGGAACAGGCCCAGCGCAATGCGGTCGAAGCGCTCGAGCGGCGCATGGCCGAAAGCGGCACCAAGGCGCGCACCTGGCGCGAAATGGCCGAATTCCTCGAACTCGGCGAACCGCCCCAGCGCGTCGAAGTCTACGACAACTCCCACGTGCAGGGCGCCCATGCGCTCGGCGCGATGATCGTCGCGGGGCCGGAAGGCTTCTTGACCGGCCAGTACCGCAAGTGGAACATCAAGACCGCGCAGACCAATGACGACTTCGGCATGATGCGCGAAGTGTTCCAGCGCCGTTTCGCAAAAGCGCAGGACGACGATCCGGACCGCGAGGCCGGGATGTGGCCCGATCTCGTGCTCATCGACGGCGGCAAGGGCCAGCTTTCCGCCGCGCGCGAGACGCTGGAGACGATGGGGATCGAGGACGTCACGCTCATCGGCATCGCCAAGGGGCCGCACCACGGGCGCGAAGGGCGCGAGGTGTTCCACTTCATGGATGGGCGCGAGAAGATGCTCCCGGTCAATTCTCCCGTGCTGTTCCACCTCCAGCGCCTGCGCGATGAAGTCCACCGCTTCGCCATCGGCGCGCACCGCGCCAAGCGCAGCCGCGCGATCACCGCCAGCCCGCTCGACGAGGTGCCCGGCATCGGTCCGGCGCGCAAGCGCGCGCTACTGCTCCACTTCGGCACCGCCGGAAAGGTGCGCGCCGCCAGCCTCGAAGACTTGCAGCGCGCCCCCGGGGTCAGCGTCGCCGTCGCGCAGGCCGTCTACGATTTCTACCACCCCGGCGCATAATTCGCCCCGAAACACGGTGACTTTCGGGTTAACCGCAAGCTTTGGGCGCTCGTCCACCATTCGCTTCTAACCTGCTGTCAAAGGGAGAATGCAAAGGGATGGCGAGCCGCGGAACGGGCCGTCACCCGTCCTATGGGGAGCCCGTGATGCGCACGAACCGCTTTCGCCTGATCGCTCCGGTACTGGTCAGCGCGCTGATCGCCGTCACCGCCGCGCCGGTCGCCGCCCAGACCGCCGCCCCGGCGGCGTCCTCCACGCCCAACGGCGTCGGCTCCGCGTTCGAGCTCACGTTCTGGCAATCCGTCACCGGCAGCGAGGATGTCGCGAGCTACGAGGCCTATCTCGCGCGCTATCCCGATGGCACCTTCAGCGGCCTTGCCCGCGCGCGCATCGCCGCGATCCAGCGCGCAATGGCCGTGCAGCCCGCCACCGCCCCCGCTGCGGCGCCCACCGCCGCTCCCGTTCCCGCGCCACAGCCCGCGCCTGCGGTACTGACCATGCCTGCGGCCGAAGCCCCGCTTGCGCCAACGCCGGCCGCCGCGGTCGTCACGCCTGCCCCGGCCGCAGCCCCCGTCGCCCTGGCCGAAGCCGCGCCTTCGCCGATGGCCCGCCTGCTGGCGCAATTGCGCGCCGCCAATGGCGAACCCGCCCCGCAGCCGACTGTCGTCGTCGCAGCCCCCGCGCAGCCGCTCCAGGCACCGGCCGCAGCGCTCACGCCCGCCGCCACGCCTGCCGTCACGCCTGCCGTCAGCTACGCCTCGGGCCGCCCGTTCCTGATCCCGGTACCCGAGGTTGTCCTCCCCGCCTATTTCTGCAGCAACGATGCGCGCAACGAATTCCATAACAATGCCTATCGCCCGGCGGTGGAAGTCGCGACGCGCAACAACGAAGCCGCCGTCGCCTATCTGCGCCAGCTCCAGCAGACGTATGACCGCGGGCAGCTCGGCCGCGACACGGCTGTGCTCAACGCCATCGCCGCCGAAGCCCGCGCCTATCAGGCCGAGGCCGCGCGCGCCTATTCGGTGCAGGCCGCGCTGGTTCGCCAGTTCGATGCGATGATGGCCGTGCCGCTACGCCCATGTGCGGCGCCGGTCCAATAACCCCTGTCCGATAGGGAAGGCATCCTGGCGCGCAATGGGCCATATCGACTTCGAATCTTTACTATCGTGTGGTAAGGCCACTTACCTATCGCGGATAGCGACAGGCGAACCGAGGGGCGCGGTGAACAGGAAGGCATCCGGAGGCGGTCACGCACAGGTGTGGCATGTGCCAATGCCGTTCGTTGCTGCCTGTGCCGCGCTGGCACTATCCACCGCGACCTCGGCACTGGCGCAAGGCGTGGCCGCCACCGGGGTCGGCTCACAGTTCGAACTGACCTTCTGGCAGTCGGTCGAAAGCGGCAGCGATCCTGCGCTCTACGAAGCCTATCTGGCGCAGTACCCCACCGGCACATTTGCCACCGTCGCGCGCGTCAAGCTGGCCAAATTGCGCCAGCTTGCGGCCCCGGTGACGCCCGCGCCGGTTCCGGCCCCCGCCCAGCAACCGGTCCTGCCGACGCCTCCGGCTCAGGCGCAGATCGTGCCAGCCGCCGTCGTCACCGCGGTAACGCCGCCCGCACCTGTGCCGCCGCCCCCCGCACCCGTCACCGCACCGCACCTGGCCGCCTCTACACCTGCCGCCAAACCTTCTGCGACGCCCCCCATCAAGCAGCAGCTCGCTTCCCGAGCCTCGCGCTCGGCAGCGCTGCCCGCGCCGAACGTCGCTTCGGTTCCGAAGCCCGATCCGGATTCGGCACCCTATGTGACAACTCTCCCGCAGGAGCCGGAACCGGAAAGCAGCGACAGCGATGCCCTGCGCCGCCTGCTCGGTGCACTGGGCGACAGCCAGCGCCTCGGCGCCGTCACGCCTGCACCGATCGTCGACGCAGCCGAAGTTGTACCTGCCGGCGCGGTCACTCCGGCCCCGTCTACCGCTCCGCTCAACCCCTCCACCCTGCCTGAACCGCAGGCTTCGCTGGCATTGCGCCAGACGCCGATGGCCACGCCGTCCGCTTCGCCGCCACGCCTCATCGAGACGAGCAGGGTCGAGACGGGCAGGGTCGAGACGGGCAGGATCGAAGCAGGCGGGCGAGCCGTGGCGGTGCCCGATGCCGTGCAGCTCTCGCTCACCTCCACACCGGCGACCGATCCGCATCCCATCGCGGTCGGCCTGCTGCCGCCGGACTTCAAATTGCCGCCGCGCCCGCAGCTTGCCGCGATCCCGCCGCTGATCTTCCCATCCAGCTTCTGCTCGGCAGAAGCGCGCAACGCGTTCCACGACAGCGCTTACGTCGCCGCGGTCGAGGCGGCGAAGCGCAACAACGACGCCACGATCACCTACATGCGCCAGCTGCAGGACCTTTACGATACCAACCAGCTGCGGGGCGATACGAACCCGATCAATGCGGTAGCCGCCGAATCGCAGTCCTACAGCCCTGTCGCCGCCGCTGCCTTCACCGCCCAGTCGATTCTGGTCAGCGCCTTCAGCACGCTGATGGCCGTGCCGATCCGGGCGTGCGAGGCCCCGAGACAGCCGTGACCGCCCCCCGGTATTCCCGCCCCGCCGGGCTGGCCGGAGCGCTGGTGCTCGTGCTCGCCCCGGTCGCGACAGAGTTGGCGGCAGCCGAGACGGTCTGTCCCGATGCGGCGACGGTGCAGGCCGCCCGCCTCGTCGAATTCCAGACAATGATGATGGGTGTCGCGGTGCGCTGCCGCCACGTCGGTGTGCCCATTGCCGATCATCTCGATGGCATGACCACCGCGCGCCGCACCATGTTCACCAGCGCGAACGACCGTGTCGCCGCCTACTTGCGCAGCCTCAACACCAGGCCCGCCCCCGGCGCGGCGCCGCCCGCCATGACCGCCAGCACACCGGCAGCCGAGGTGCAGGCCAAACCCGCGGCCGGCAAGCCTGCACCGGGCAAACTGGCCGCCGCCAAAGCCGCACCGGGCAAGCGCCCGCTTGCCTCGCCCGCTGCCATGGCCGGCGCGACAGTGGCAAAACCGCGCAAGGCGGCGCTAGGCACCGCCGCCGCAGCCGCCACGCCCGCTGCCCCCGCCAAGCCCGCCACCAAAGTCTCGCGCCGCACCGATCCCTATGACCGCTATCTCACGATGATCGGCAACCAGTACGGCGCCGGGATGACCACCTTGCAGCGCTGCAAGGCCTTCGATGCCATCGTGCTTTCGCTGGGCGACAAGACCAACACGGACCGCCTGCTGACGATGGTCTCCTCGTCGCTGGTGCAAGCCACCCTGCTCGAAGCCATCGTCAACTGCCCGGCGGGCAAGAAATAGCTCAGCCCTCGGCCTTCCTGGCAAGCGGCCGGATCAGCCCTTCCTGCGCCACATTCGCGATCAGCTTGCCTTCGCGGGTGAAGATACGCCCCCGGTTGAACCCGCGCGCGCGCCCCGCCCAGGGGCTGTCGCACACGTAGAGCATCCATTCATCGGCGCGGAAGTCGTCATGGAACCAGATCGCATGGTCGAGGCTGGCGCCCATCATGTTGCCCTTGGACCAGCTGATCTCGTGCGGCAGGGTCGCGGTGCCGAGCAGGGTCATGTCGCTCGCGTAGGCAAGCACCGCGCGGTGCAGCTTGGGATCATCCGGCAGCGGCGCCACCGCGCGCATCCAGGTGTGCGACAACGGCTCGCGCGGGGGGCCGCCCATCCAGTGGCGCGATTCCACCGGGCGCAGCTCGATCGGGCGCGGGGTGAGCATCTGCTTGCGCAGGCGCTCGGGCACCTTGTCGGCATATTCCGCGCGCAGTTCCGCCTCGCTGCGCAGGCTCTCGGGCGCGGGCACCTGGGGCATCGCTTCCGCATGCTCCACACCCGGCTCACGCTTGTGGAACGAGGCGACCATCGTGAGAATGGGCCTTGGAGTGCCATCTTGGCCCTGCTGGCTCGCCACCACGCGCCGGTTGGCAAAGCTGCCGCCATCGAGATCGCGCATGACCTCGAAATCGATGCCGAAATCCTCGTTCCCGCCGCGCAGGAAATAGGCGTGGAGCGAATGGACCGGACGGTCCTCGGGCACCGTGCGCTCGGCACTCGCCAGCGCCTGACCGATCACCTGCCCGCCGAACACGCGGCCCACCCCGCCGGGCTTGCGCGCCCCGGCAAAATGGTCATCTCCCTCGTCGGCCACATCAAGCAGCCGCAGCAGGCCATCGACCAATGCCGCGGGATCGGAACTTTCGGGTGCGTCGCTCATGCGGGGCGGCATTGCCCAAGCTGACGTTTGCGTCAACGGAAAGCTGCCGCCTCGACTCTTGCACAACGGGTCACACCCCCCACCCGCTCATCCTGAGCCTGTCGAAGGATGCCGATACGACTTCCGCCGCTTCAGCCCAGCCCCTGCGGATTGCGCGACAGCTCGTAGGACGCGATCCGCCCGAACAGCGCCCGCCGCGCAGCGCCGCCGATCGCAATGGAAAAACGCCCGATCCCCCGCCGCTCGCGCCACAGCGAATCGATCATCGGATGGTCCGGCGCCGCGCAGCTGTCCGCCCAGCGCACCCCCGGCCGCTCCAGCAGCGCCAGGTTCTCGAGTTGCAGCAGCACCCCCGGCGAGAACCGCGCATAGCGCTGGTCGAACGCGGTCTTGTACGAAAACGCCCCCGGCGGCGAAATCAAGGTCGCCAGCATCGCGATCGGCCGCCCATCAAGCTCGAGGCTCAACCGCTCGAGACACCCGCGCGCCGCCGCCGCCGCCATGCTTTCGCGAAACAGCCCAGCGGTCTCTCCCGCGCAGGCCAGCGCGCTCCCCGCAGCGCCCTTCCAACCCAGCGCCTCCAGCGCCAGGAACGTCTCGATCCAGAGCCCGATCCCGGTCTCATCGTCGCGACGGACAACGCGCAGCTCGCCCTGCTCAGCCAGCCGTGCCTGCTGGCGGCGCAGCTCCTTGCGCTTCTTGCCCGGCAGCGCATGCTCCAGATAGGCCGCCGGCCCCAGCGGCGAAGACAGCATCGCGCGCTCCTCGCGGTGCACCAGCTCGACCTGCCGCCGCTGCCGCGCGCCGACTGCCTGCAAGGCTTCGGTCAGCGCCGCATCCAGCGGCAAGGCAGCAAGATGGAGGAACGCGGCCGTACCGGCATGGCGGTCCGCCCAATCGAGCAGCGCTTCCCAGAACGCTTCCTCCGCACCTTCCGCCACCAGCGGCGCCCCCAGAAAGGCATTGGCATGGAGCCACACCGCCAGATGCGGCAGCGGATGCCGCCCATAGCGCCGCGCCCGCTGCAGCGGCAGCAGCCCCAGCGGCGCAGCGTCCTGCATCAAGGCCGCGATCTGCACGCGCCCATAGGGATCGAACCGCCCCAGACCGGGCAGCAAATACCACGTCTCGAAAAACGGATTGGGCGTGCTCGCCCGCGCACTCAGCGCATCCCACGCCGCGCGCGCCTCCGCCGAACCCCACGCGCGCCACGGCAGCACGGCAAAGCTGGCACCAGCCCCGCCGGCTCCGGGGAGCAAGGGCTTCCCCGGCCGCATGGTAAAGGATTCGTCGTTCAAACCTCGGTCTCCGGCCTGCAGGCCTAGCAGTCCGGAGCGAACATGCGGTTAATGTCTAGGCATATTTTGCAACGAAGACCGGGGTCTCAGGTTGCGACAGGCCGTCTCACCCATGCCTTCCACGCCGCCCACAGTAGCAGCGGCAGAAAGCCGGACAACAGACCGCCGATCCCCACGACAAGAACCGCTTGGCTGAAAGTCGGGATCACCCATACGGCGACCCCGGTCATGAACAGCGCGCCGAACAACGGCATGATAACATGGGTAAATGCCTCGCGCAGGTCCGTCCGCAGCAACGTCCGGAAATGCCAGGCCGAGGCGTAACCGGTCAGCCCCATGTAGAAACAGATCTGGAGGCCAATCGCCTCGATCGAACTTTGCAGGATTTCGGCGACAGACGGCATGTAAGAAGCGCCGAACAGGAGCACGAGCCCCAGCGCCCAGATCACCAGCGTTGCAACCCAGGGAGTCTGCCAATCACGGTGCACGGCGGCGCAGAAGGGCGGCAGGACATCCGCGCGCGCCATCGAATACATGCTGCGGCTGAACTGCAGGATCTGCGTCTCCAGCGCGCCGACCGTGCTCAGCACTGTCGCCAGCACCACCAGATAGCTCCACGGCGCGGGGAAGATCTTGGCCGAGATCGCATAGAGCACGTTGGTATTGGCTGCGGCGATCTCCTTGTCGCTGAGGGCAATCAGCACCACCGTCATCAGGATCACGAAGAACACGATGAGGTTGATCATCGCCCAGAACGCGCCCTTGGAGGCGTCCTCCGGCTCGGTCTCCTCGCCGAGGTTCATCGTCACGTCCCAGCCCCAGTAGAAGAAAACCGAGACAATCGCCCCATCGGCAAACGATTTGAACGTAAACGAGGCGGGCGAGACCCATGCCACCGAAGGCACATGCGCGGGATGGCTGCCGAACCAGTAGACCGCCGCCGCCAGCAGCGCGACCACGATCACCGCCTCGATCACCGTCACCGTCACCTGCGCGGTGCTGGCGTGCTTGATCCCGCGCAGCACGATCCATGTCACCAGCGTGAGCCAGATGGCCGCGATGGCGGTGACGAGCGGCGTGTTCTCCACCTGATCGGGCGCGAGCAGCAGCAAGGTCGCGGTCGCGGCGGGCAGCGTGGCGGAAACCATGAACACCACCGAGGCGACCATCAGGCCCCACCCGGCAAAGAACCCCCAGGTCGGGCCAAACACCTTGCCCACCCACGCAAACGCGGCGCCCGCATCGGGCATCACCCGGTTGAGCTTGGCGAAAGCGAACATGATGCCCAGCATGATCACGCCGCTGTAGAGCAGGCTCCCGACCGAAAGCGGCCCGATCGCGGCATAGATCGTGCCTGTCGTCACCGCGACGGTGAAGGCGGGCGATGTCCCCGCGATCCCCATGATCGTCGATTCCAGCGCCGAAAGCGCGCCCTTAGCCAGGCTCTGCTGCTCGCTCATGCCATAGTGTCCCCCGCGTTAACTTGGTGCTTCCCCCAAAACTCGCTCACCCTGAGCTTGTCGAAGGGTCCCTTGCACAACCGTCGCCCCCAGCGACTCGCTTCGGATCAGCGTGGAGCCGATATGCGCAATCCCGTCGCGGATATCGGCCTCGATCGCGATCCTGAGCGCCATCGTATCGCGCCGCCGCAGCGCCGCCAGCGCCTCGCTGTGCCGGTCGACGGTATAGTGCCCCGAAATGGTCCGGATCGCCCGGCGCAGGAACGGCCCCACCTGAAGCCACAGGCTCTCGATCAACGGCAGGAACGCCGATTGCCCCGCCGCCCCGTAAAGCGCTGAATGAAAGGCATAGTTCGCGCTGATCCAGCGGTCATAGTCGCGCTCCGCCACCGCTGCGTTGATCGCCACATCCTCCGCTTCCAGCCGCGCGATCAAGGCATCCGTCACATAGGGCATGGCCCGCGCCGCGGCTTCGGCTTCCAGCACGATCCGCGCCGCGATCAGGTCCTCGAAGCGCTCGATGGTCATCGGCGGGATGCGCACGCGGCGGTTGTCCATCAGCTCCAGCGCGCGCTCGGCCACCAGCTGGCGCAGGGCTTCGCGCACCGGCATGGCGCTCACCCCCAGCTCCGCCGCCAGCCCCCGGATCGTCAGCGCCTGCCCCGGCTCGATCCGCCCGAGCAGGATATTCTCGCGCAGCCGCGCCAGCACCTGCTGGTGCAAGGTGCGCGCATCGTCATCGGCGAGTGGGCCTGTTGCTGCCATGCCGCCATGTGATCACAATTTTGCGCCGAGGCCAAGCAAGATTGACACCCCTCGCCCTGCTCCATACCACCCGATACGAAGTTCCCGAGGACCGCCAAGACCGATGACAACCCCCGCCAGCATGATCGCCGACCCGGCCGAAGCGCGCGATTTCCTCGCCGCCAATCCCGAAATCGCCTTCATCGAAGTGATCTTCACCGCGCTCTCCGGCGTCCCGCGCGGCAAGCGCGTCCGCAAGAGCGAACTGCTCGCGATCTACGAGAATGGCCGCCTGTTCCCGAGCTCGATGCTGGTGGCGGACATTACCGGGCAGGACTGCGAAGACACCGGCCTCGTCTGGGGCAACGGCGATCCGGACTACATGCTGCGCCCCGTCCCCGGCACGCTCGTCAAGGCGCCGTGGCTGGGCGATGACGTCGCGCAAGTGATCACATCGATGTACTACGCGGACGGCACCCCCTGCGAACTCGATCCGCGCCACGTGCTCGCCCGCGTGGTGGACCGCTTCAAGCCGCTCGGCCTCACCCCGGTCGTCGCCTGCGAGATCGAATATTACCTCGTCGATCCGGTGCGCGGCCCCAAGGGCGAAGTCCACCTCGCCCGCTCGCCGCATTCCTTGGCGCAGCCCCACCTCATCGACGTGTTCAGCCTCACCGACGTGCAGGACTTCGCCCCCTTCTTCAAGGAACTGTGGCGGCAGGCGGACGTGCAGGGTATCCCGCTCGAAGCGGTGATTTCCGAGTACGCGCAAGGCCAGGTCGAACTCACCCTCCACCACCGCCCCGACGCCCTGCGCGCGGGCGACGAAGCGCAGATGTACAAGCGCCTCGCCAAAGGCGTCGCGCAGACGCAAGGCATGGCCGCCACCTTCATGGCCAAGCCGTTCAGCCACTCCGCCGGCAGCTCGATGCACCTCCACTTCAGCATGGCGGACGCTGCGGGCAAGAACGTCTTTGCCAGCGAGGACCCCGAAGGCACCGAGCAGATGCGCCACGCCATCGGCGGCTTGCGCGAAACCCAGTCCCAGGCCTTCGGCATCTTCGCCCCCAACGCCAATTCCTACCGCCGCTTCCGCGCCAACTCCTACGCACCCACCGCGCCGATCTGGGGCGTCAACAACCGCTCGGTAAGCTTGCGCATCCCCGCCGGCCCCGCCGCCTCGCGTCATGTCGAGCACCGCTTCGCCGGGGCGGACGCCAACCCCTACCTCGCGCTCGCCGCGATGCTCGCGGGCGTCCATCATGGCATGGTGAACCGCATCAATCCCGGCCCGGCCGTCGTCGGCGATGGCTACAAGGCCGCGGCGGACAGCCCCTATCAGGTCCCCGGCAACTGGTACGCCGCGGTCGATGCGCTCCACGCTTCCCCCATCATGCGCGACTACCTCGGCGATACCTTCGTCGAGATGTACTGCGCGGTGAAGCGCACCGAACAGGACCGCTTCTACAGCGAGGTCACCGCGCTCGATTATGACTGGTACCTCCGCAACGCCTGACGGCGACCTGATCCAGCGCCGCGACCGCGCCTTCGGGCGCGGCGCCAAGCTGTTTTACGACGAGCCGCTCCATCTGGTGCGGGGCCAAGGGGCAAACTTGTTCGGCGCGGACGGCCGCCGCTACGTCGACATGTACAACAACGTGCCCTGCGTCGGCCACGCGCACCCGCGCATTGTCGAGGCGATGGCGCGCCAACAGGCCACGCTCAACACCCACAGCCGCTACCTCAGCGAACCCGCCATAGCGCTGGCCGAACGCCTCACCGCGCTCCAGCGCGTAACGGAAAGCGCGGTGTTCAGCTGCTCCGGCACCGAAGCCATCGAGATCGCGATGCGCATGGCCCGCATGGCTACGGCTGCGCAGGGGATCGTCTGCACTAACCATACCTACCACGGCAACAACACGGTCGTCGGTGCGCTCACCAACCTCCCCGCAGGCGACACCCGCCACCCCGCTCTCCGCTCGATCCCCTTCCCCGAAACGCTGCGCCCCCTCGCCCCCGGCGACGCGCTGGCGGATGCCTACGTCGCGCGCCTGAGGGCCGCGATCGACGACCTCAAATCCACCGGCCTGGGCTTCGCCGCCCTCATCCTCTGCCCGATCCTCGCCAACGAAGGCCTGCCCGATATCCCGGAGGGCTTCATGGCCAAGGCCGCCGCGCTGGTCCGCGCCGAGGGCAGCCTCGTCATCGCCGACGAAGTGCAGGCAGGCTACGGCCGCACCGGCCAATGGTGGGGCTATGACAAGGTCGGCCTGACGCCGGACATTGTCGTCACCGGAAAGCCGATGGGCGCGGGCCTTCCCCTTGCCGCCACGTGCGCGAAACGCGACGTGGTCGAGGCCTTCCGCGCAGAGGCCCGCTATTTCAACACTTTCGCCGCCAGCCCCCTGCAAGGCGCGGTCGGCCTCGCCGTGCTTGATGTGATCGAGGAGGAGGGCCTGATCGACCACGCCCGCACCGTGGGCGCCGAACTCAAGGCCGGACTCCAGCAACGGCTCGGCCACACCCCCGGCCTCCTCGACGTGCGCGGCAAGGGCCTGTTCCTCGCCGCCGAATTCGTCGATGGCGAAGGCAATCCCGATGCGCCCCACGCCTTCGCGCTCGTCTGCGCGCTCCGCCGCGAAGGCTTCCTCACCTCGGTCGACGGCGCCTTCAACAACTGCGTCAAGATCCGCCCCCCGCTCGTCCTCCCGCGCGAAGACGCACACGCCTTCCTCGATGCCTTCGACCGCGTGACGGCCAGTGCCTGAGATCTTGGACTACCTCCCCGCCGCCCGCTCCGCACTGCGCGCGTTCGGCCTCCCCGAAACCGAACCCCACCCCATCGGCAAGAGCGAGAACGTCGTCTTCCGCGCCGATGCGCCGGATGGCACGAGATGGGCGCTGCGCCTTCACCGCCCCGGCTACCACGCGCTCCCCGCCCTGGAATCCGACCGCCTGCTCACCGCGCACCTCGCGGCAAGCGGTCTCCTTGTCCCCACCGGCCGCCGCACCACAACCGGCGCGTGGTATGCCGAAGTCCCCACCCCCGATCCCGAAGGCAGTCGCCTCGCCGGCTTGACGCTCTGGCACCCCGGCCAGACGCTCGCCGACCTGATCGGCGACGACCGCGGCCCCGCCACCTGGCCCTGGTTCGAACGCAGCGGCGCACTTCTCGCCGATCTGCACAACGCCACAGCAGACTTGATCCCGCCCGCCGGCTTCACCCGCCACCGTCTCGATGCAGAGGGGCTCGGCGGCGACAGTCCGTTCTGGGGCTGCTTCTGGGACCTCGAGTGCCTGACCGACGACGAGCGCAACCTGCTGAGCCAAGCCCGCGAACACGTCCTCATCCGCCTTTCCGCGCTCACCGATCCCCTGATCCTCATCCACGCCGATGCCCACCCCGCCAACGTCCTCATCAGCGGGGACACGCTCGGCCTCATCGATTTCGACGATTGCGCGTGGGGCTGGCCGATGTTCGACCTCGCCGTCTGTCTGTGGAGCGCCTCCAGCGAACCGGATTTCGCGCAGCTGCGGGGCCGCTTCCTAGCCGGCTATGCCGCGCACCGCCCGCTACCGGACGACGCGCTCGAACAGCTCGACTTCTTCCTCCTGATGCGCACACTCATGCTGATCGGCTGGTGCGCGGACCGCCCCGAAGTGGTCGGCGCACCTGAGGAATGGAAGCCCGGTCTGATCGACAAGGTCCGCGTGGCGCTCGCACACCTCTCCTGAAACCCCACCTTCTTCATTCCCGCGCAGGCGGGAATCCAGAGCGGCTGGCACAGCGCTTCAACCCCTGGATTCCCGCCTGCGCGGGAATGACGAAGGAGGAGTGCTACGCCCCATGCGAACCGGCACCGCAGCGCCAGCCGCACGAATCAAGTCATTGAAAGGAATCAGGAACCGGAATCGGACCTAAAGCTCACTTTAGATTCAAGATTCATCCCTAGATTCCAAGGCGATCCCTCATCCCGTAGTACCACGCGCCCAGCACGCAGTAGGGCACGCGAAACAGCTTGCCGCCCACGAACGGGATATAGGGCAGCGAGGCAAACACGTCGAACTTGGTCATCTGACCGTCGATTGCCTCGGCCAGACGGCGCCCGAGCATCTGCGTCGTGGTCACGCCGTGCCCGCTGTCACCCTGCGAGAAATAGACGCTGTCCGAAACGCGCCCCATCTGCGGATAGCGCGTCATCGTCAGCGCGAAATTGCCGCTCCACTGGAACTCGACCTTGGTGCCCTTGAGCTGCGGGAAGGTCTGGTGGAGCTGCGGCAGGATCTTGCCCTCGATCGAGGCGGGATCGAATCCGCCATAGATCGTGCCGCCGCCATAGAGCAGCCGCCCGTCCGCCGTGCGCCGGTAGTAATCGGGGATATAGCGGATATCCTCGATGCAGTAGTTGGTCGGAAACAGCGTCTCGAGCAGGTCATCCCCCAGCACTTCGGTCGCGATCACCTGGCTGGAGACCGGCAGGATGCGCCCCGAAAGATCAGGCGCCGCATCGCCCAGATAGGCATTGCCGCAGACCAGCACCTTGTTCGCGCGCACCTTGCCCTTGGCCGTATGCACCACCGGCTCCGCTCCCCGGTCGACATGCGTGACCCGCGAATGCTCGAAGATGCGCCCGCCGAGGCTTTCGAACGCCGCCGCTTCGCCCAGCACATAGTTCAGCGAATGCATGTGCCCGCCGATGGGATCGAACATGCCGCCGATGTAGCGGTCCGAATTGATATGCTCGCGCGCCGCCGCGCCTTCCGCGAGGAACATCTGCGTGTGCCCGTGGCGGTGCCATTCCTCGGTGCGCTCGGCCAGCGTCTTCAGCTGCGGCTTGCTCATCGCCATGATCGCGTTGCCCGCGCGCAGGTCGCATGCGATTCCGTACTTCGCCACGCGCTCGCGAATGATGCCCTGGCCTTCCAGCGCCATCGCGCCGAACGCCTTCTCCGCCTCCGGCCCGTAATGCTGGCGCACTTCCAGCATCCGCCGGCTGTAGCCATTGACGAGCTGCCCGCCGTTGCGCCCCGAAGCGCCCCAGCCCACGCGCTCGCCTTCGACCACGATCACCTTGTAGCCGCGCTCGGCCAGCTCAAGCGCCGCGCCCATGCCGGTGAAGCCCGCGCCCACCACGCAGATGTCGGCCACTTCCTCGCCCAGCAGCTCCGGCCGCCGCGGCGTCGGATTCGCGCTCGCTGCATAATAGGTCGGCATGCCCGCATAGGGCGAAGCGGGGGAGAACGTGTCGATCACGCGGTCGGCAGTCGGGGACAAGACAGGTGCGCTCATCCCTGTTGGATAGATCGCACCTGTCCTTGCGTCAATGCAAATTGTGATCACATTTTTCGAGCCTTTGCCCAGATGCCATACTCCCGCTCCGCTTGCCGGGCAGGATTGTGATCACGTTCGACCCGAAGCAGTGTGGTGATCACCAGCAGCGAGGTGCCCCAGGCAGCCCAGATGATCCCGGCGTCGGGATTGGCGGCGGTGATCCCGGCAAGCGCCCAGATCACCGCGACAAGCACCGCCTGCTCGTTGCTTCGACGTGCCAGCACCATCGCCGCGAGCGAGGCCCCGATCATCAGGGCTGCCGCCGCCAGCGGTCCAGTCGGAACCTCAAGGCTCTGCGCCAGCTGGCAGGCATTCAAGGTGGTCGCGACCAGCAGCCAGCCGGCAAACAGGCCGAGAGGCGCGCGCACCAGCCAGCGCCCGGCCCCAACGCTAAAGGGCCGCGCAGCCAGCAAGGCTCCGGCAAGGCATACGAAAGCTGTGGTGACAACGAGATTGCTCGGCCCCAGCGGCGTGAACGCGGTCCCGCCAACCAGCAGATAGCCCGCCGCAGCGCGCCCGCCGATCCGGTCCAGCTGCGGATCGTCGCGCCGCATAGGCCACGCCTGGTAGACGGCGAAGGCCACTGCACCCAGAAAGATCGGCAGCCAGATCGCGAAGGTGAAGGGATGCGGCGCGAAGGCGACCGGATAGGCCGCATACATGCCGCGCTGGCCTGCGGCTTCCAGATCGGTCGGTGCCGGGTCGAAGCCCAGATTGCAGGCCAGCATCAGCACTGCCGCCCCGATCACCGCCAGCTGCCGCAAGCGCCCAGTCACCGCGATCATGCGCCAACTCCTGTCTGTTTGATGTTCAGAAAGTCCGTCCGGTCATGACCGCCACGAGACCGATCGAGGCAAGCGCGACCCAGACGATCACCGGCACGATCAGCGGCGCCAGACGCGGCGCCCGCTCCAACATCATGCCAATTGCGAAAGCCGCCAGCACCGCCGTCAACCCGTTCCCGGCAAGTCCCAGCGCGCGCGACGAGAAGCCGAGCGTATAGACCGGATAGAGCGCACAGTTGGCGAGCAGCACGCCGACCGCGCGCGCGGGGCGCATCATCCCCCGCGCGCGCAAGGCGAACAGGGCCGTCCCCATCGCGGCAAACAGGCCGATCCACACGAACGGCACGATTGCATAGATCACGCTGTTCACCGGCCCCGGATAGGCCGTGCCGGCTGGCTCCTCGCCCCACCCGGCGAGCTGGATGACAAGGTTCACGCCGAGCGCGAGCACCGCGCCGAGCAGGCTGCCACGAACGACCGGGCTCACAGCCGATAACTCAGCGCGAGGCCCGCAAACGGCTGCCATTCGCGCCCCCGCTCGCGGACAATCGGCGATCGCGACGCCGCGCCTTGCATGCGGCTCAAGGTGCCCAGCACGCTCAGCGACCAGCGCTTCGACAAGGTACGGGTGTAGACCCCGCCGACGCCGATATCGCGCAGCCCCGCATTCGCCCGGAAGACCGGCAGGCCGGACTCCATCGCGCCCGCCGCATCGACCCCGAAATAGGCCTGTGCATAGCGCCGGTCCTGCCAGCTTGCCTGCACCGAGAGCGCCAGCACCGCACGCCGGCCCGCCGGGATCAGCACGCCCGCGCTCGCTTCGCCCAGCAACCCGCCGTGCCCGGCACCGAAGCCCTGCACCAGCGAAGCCCGGCCGCGCCAGCGGACGGAACCGGCAAGCGGCCCGCCAAACTCGACAAACCCGCCAGCCTCGGGTGCGGCCTTGACCCGCGCCAGCCGGGCTACCACGGCATCCTTCACGGCAAACAGCGAGCCGCGCCCCGCATCGACGCGCAGGATCGGTCCCGCGCTCACGCCGCCGCCCAGGTCGAAGCCCGCTTCGAGGCCGAAGTTGTTGGTGCGCCAGGTCACCGTATCGCCCGCGATCTCCAGCGAAGGCAGCGGCACGGCGATCACCTCGCGCGCGCCGGGATAGGGCGGGGCCACGCCCAGCCCGAAGCCAATGGTGGTATCAGCGGCGTGCGCCGGAGTGGGACAAAACGCCATGCCAAGGGCCAGAGCCATCAGCGGCGCAAGAGGGGCTTGCATGCTCATGGTCGGTCCATCTATCGGTTAATCTCGGGATTCGAAATACCAAAATATCTTCTATCTCGAAATGTGAGAGATATTATGCAACCTGAGGCCCTCACCTTCGCCTGGCAGCACCATGCTGCCGCACTGTTCAGCTTCACCTCGTTCGCCGGTCGGCGCATGAAAATCGGACTCGCCGAAGTCGCCGCGCTCGAGCACCTTCAGGTTGCTGGCGCGCTTTCGCCGGGCGATCTCGGCAAGCGGCTTTCGATGCCCTCTGCCTCGGTGACTGCGCTGCTCGATCGACTTGAAGGCAAACGCATGATCGAGCGCAGGGCCAATCCCGCTGACCGGCGCGGCGTGCTTGTCGGACTGACACCGATTGCCATGGAACGCGCCGCGCTGGATCTCATGCCCGTGGCCGAAGCCATGATTGCCGCCGCTGCGCACATGAGCGAGGCCGAGCGCGAGACGGTCGCGCGCTATCTGGAAATGGTCAACGCCTGCATGGCCCGCCAGCAGGCCCAGCCCCCGGCAGAACCACGCTCCTGAGCACGGCGCTCCTCAATCATGCGACTCGCGCACCGTCTCCATCGCAACGAAAGTGGAGGTGCTCGCCACATGCGGCAGGCTCGAGATCTTCTCGCCCAGCACTTCGCGGTAGCGGCGGATATCCGCCGTGCGCACCTTGAGCAGGTAATCGAAGCTCGATGCGATCATGTGGCATTCCTCGATCTCGGGAATGCGCAGTACGGCCTGCCGGAACGCCTCGAGCGCCGCCTCGCGCGTGTCGGACAGCTTCACCTCGGTGAAGGCGACATGGTCCAGCCCCAGCTTCCGGTTGTCGAGAATCGCCCGAAAGCCCCGGATATAGCCCTCCGCCAGCAGCCGCTTCAGCCGCGCCTGCGTCGGCGATTTGGAAAGGCCGATGCGCTGCGCCAGTTCGGTGATCGGCAGGCGGCCATCGACGGCCAGAATATCCAGGATAGCACGGTCAAACCGGTCGAGTGGACCGCCATTGCCAGCATCAGTATCCATATCGCCCGCCATGGCGGTAAACTTAGGGCGATATATACTTTCAGACAACGCAAATCAGGCAAACCGCCTGCGTGCAATCTGGTATTCTCGCTTCATGCCCAGCGTCCCTGCCCCCAGCCTCCCCGCCTTCGCCCCGCGCCTCTCGCCCGACACCCCGCTGCGCCGCACCATCACGGCGGCCACGCGCATCCCGGAGCCTGAGGCGATCCGCCCGCTCCTCGCCGCCGCCAAGCTCCCCGATGCAGACCGCGCCGCTATCGCAGCCACCGCGCGCCAGCTGATCGAGGCCCTGCGCGCCAAGGCCCGCCCCGGAGGCGTGCAGGCGCTGGTGCAGGAATTCGCGCTCTCCAGCCACGAAGGCGTCGCGTTGATGTGCCTCGCCGAGGCGCTGTTGCGGATCCCCGACGACGCCACGCGCGACGCGCTGATCCGCGACAAGCTCGCCACCGGCAACTGGGCCGCGCATCTCGGCGGGGACAAGCCGCTCTTCGTCAACGCCGCCACATGGGGCCTCGTCATCACCGGCAAGCTCACCGCCAGCGTCGATGCGACCGGCCTTGGCCACGCGCTCACCCGCATGGTCCACCGCCTCGGCGAGCCCGTCATCCGCCGCGGCGTCGATACGGCCATGCGCATGATGGGCGAGCAGTTCGTGATGGGCGAAACCATCGAGGAAGCCCTCGCCCGCGCCCGCCGCCGCGAAGCGCAAGGGTTCGCCTTCAGTTACGACATGCTGGGCGAAGCCGCCGCGACCGCACAGGATGCCGCCCGGTATCTCGACGCCTACACCGCCGCCATCCACGCCATCGGCAAGGCCAGCGCAGGCCGCGGCGTGTTTGCGGGGCCCGGCATCTCGATCAAGCTTTCTGCGCTCCACCCGCGCTACACCCGCGCGCAAGCCCGCCGCGTCATGGCCGAACTCGCCCCGCGCGTCCTCATGCTGGCCGAACTCGCGAAGAGCTACGACATCGGCTTCAACATCGACGCCGAGGAAACCGACCGCCTCGAACTCTCGCTCGATATCCTCGAGAAGCTGGCCCACGCCCCCAGCCTCGCGGGATGGAACGGCCTCGGCTTCGTCATCCAGGCCTACCAGAAGCGCTGCCCCATGGTGATCGACTGGATCATCGATCTCGCCCGCCGGACCAGCCGCCGCATCATGGTCCGCCTCGTCAAGGGCGCTTACTGGGATGCCGAAATCAAGCGCGCGCAGGAAGCCGGGCTCGCCGATTTCCCGGTCTACACCCGCAAGGTCCACACCGACCTCGCCTATGTCGCCTGCGCCCGCAAATTGCTCGCCGCGCGCGACGCCGTGTTCCCCCAGTTCGCCACGCACAACGCGCACACCCTTGCCAGCGTGCTCCGCCTCGCCGGGCCGGACTTCACCCCCGGCGACTACGAGTTCCAGTGCCTCCACGGCATGGGCGAACCGCTCTACGAGGAAGTCGTCGGCGCGGACAAGCTCGCCCGCCCGTGCCGCGTCTACGCCCCCGTCGGCACGCACGAGACGCTGCTGGCCTACCTCGTCCGCCGCCTCCTCGAAAACGGCGCGAATTCCTCCTTCGTCAACCGCATCGCCGATCCGGACGTGCCGGTCGAAGCCCTGATCGAAGACCCCGCCATGGTTGTCGCCGCCGAACCGCAGCCCGGCGCCCCGCACGAGGCCATCGCCCTCCCGCAAGCCCTTTTCACTGATCGCACCAACGCCAAGGGCCTCGATCTCGCCGACGAACCGACCCTCGCCGCACTCGCCGAGGCACTAAGACAGAGCGCCGCGCAAGACCACCGCGCCGGCGACCCCATCCGCCACGCTGAACCGGTCCTAAACCCCGCCGACCACCGCGACATCGTCGGCCATGTCCACCCGGCCACCACCGAAGACGCCGCCCGCGCCCCCACGCTGGCTGCCGCCTCGCACTGGCCCGCCACGCCCGTCGAAACCCGCGCCGCCGCGCTCGAGCGCGCCGCCGATGCGATGGAATCGGCGCGCATTCCCCTGATCGCGCTCCTCATCCGCGAGGCCGGTAAAAGCGCCGCCAATGCGCTCGCCGAAGTGCGCGAAGCGGTCGATTTCCTGCGCTACTACGCGGCGCAGGCCCGCGATCTGCCGGAAACAGCCCAGCCGCTCGGACCAATCGTCTGCATCAGCCCGTGGAACTTCCCGCTCGCCATTTTCGCCGGCCAGATCGCCGCCGCGCTGGCCGCCGGCAATCCCGTCCTCGCCAAGCCCGCCCCCGAAACGCCGCTGGTCGCCGCCGAGGCCGTCCGCATCCTGCACGAGAGCGGTGTACCAGCGGACGCGCTCCACTTCCTCCCGGGCGGCGGCGACATCGGCGCCGCCCTCGTCGCCGCGCCTGACGTCCAAGGCGTCGTCTTCACCGGCTCCACCCAGACCGCCCGTGCCATCCAGCGTGCCCTCGCCGGGCGGCTGAACCGGCACGGCCAGCCCATCCCCCTCATCGCCGAAACCGGCGGTCTCAACGCGATGGTGGTCGACAGCTCCGCGCTCGCCGAACAAGTCGTGGCCGACGTCCTCGCCTCCGCCTTCGACAGCGCAGGCCAGCGCTGCTCGGCGCTGCGCCTGCTCTGCCTGCAGGAGGATGTGGCCGACCGCACCCTCACCATGCTCAAGGCCGCCATGGCCGAACTCGCCGCGGGCAACCCCGCCGCGCTAGCGACAGACGTCGGCCCGGTCATTTCAGAGCGCGCCCGGTCCGGCATCGCCGCGCACGTCAGCGCCATGCGCGCCGCCGGGTTCCCCGTCACGGAAATGCCGCTCGGCGCCGAAACCGCCCACGGCACTTTCATCGCCCCCACCCTGATCGAACTGGCGGGTCCCCGCGAGCTCAAGGCCGAAATCTTCGGCCCCGTCCTCCACATCGTCCGCTTCCGCGCAGACGCGATCGACACCCTGCTCGAAGCCATCAACGCCTCGGGCTACGGCCTCACTTTCGGCCTCCACACCCGCATCGATCAGACCGTGGAGCGCGTGTGCGAGCGCATCCACGCGGGCAATCTCTACGTGAACCGCAACATGATCGGCGCGGTCGTCGGCGTGCAGCCCTTCGGCGGGCGCGGTCTTTCCGGCACCGGCCCCAAGGCGGGCGGCCCGCTCTATCTCACGCGCTTTGCCGCCAATGCCGCGCCCAGCCTGCCCGCTGCCGAGCCAGACTCGGCGCTCGCCACTTTCGCCCAGTGGGCTTCCGCCCAGGGCCTCGCCGCCACCGCCCAGGCCGCATGGCGAGCCGCGAAGGCGTCTCCCCTCGGCCATACCATCGAGCTCCCCGGCCCGGTCGGCGAACGCAACACCTGGCGCCTCGCCCCGCGCGGCCGGATCGCCTGCTCCGCCACCAGTGTCGAAGCGCTGTGGAACCAGATCGCCGCCGTGCTTGCCACCGGCAACACCGCTGTCATCACCGCGCCCAGCCCGGTCGCCACCCGCCCCGCCGGCTTCCCCGCCAGCCTCGCCGCCCGCGTCGAGTGGACCACTCAGAACCTGACGCAGATCCCCGATCTCACCGCCATGCTGATCGAAGGCCCCGCAGACCGCATCGCCGAGGCCAGCCACGAGCTGGCGCAGCGCGAAGGCGCCATCGTCCCGCTGCACGCCGGCACCCCGCTGCACCTGCTGCTCGAGGAAGTCACCCTCTCGGTCAACACGACCGCCGCGGGCGGCAACGCCAGCCTGATGGCCATCGCCTGACGGAATTGCACAACAAGCATCGGAGCGCGTCGGGAGCGCGATGGGGGTAATCCGATCCTGCCCAGCAGGAGAAGCCCCCATGCCCGCCCCAATGCCCCCCAGTTCAGTCACCAGCGAACCCGCTATCCTCTATTTCGGCACCCCCGTCGCGCTGCTCAGCACGCTGAACCCGGACGGCAGCGCCAATCTCGCGCCGATGTCCTCGGTGTTCTGGCTCGGCTGGCGCGCAGTGCTCGGCCTTGCCGCCGCCTCGCAGACCGCGCGCAACCTGATCGATCACGGCGAAGTGGTGATCAACCTGCCGTCCTCGGCGATGGCCGCGCATGTCGATGCGCTCGCGCTCACCACCGCTTGCGATCCGGTCCCCGACTACAAGGCCGCGCGCGGCTACCGCCACGTGGCCGACAAGTTCGCCCGCGCCGGGCTGACCCCGATCCCGTCAGAGACAGTCGTCCCGCCCCGCGCCGCCGAGGCCCCCGTCCAGCTCGAAGCGCGGATCGAGGCAATGCATTCGCTGGCCCGCCACGACGATGATCTCGCCGGCAAGATCCTCACCTTCGAGGCCCGCATCACCCGCGTCCACCTGCACGAAAGCATCGTCATGGCGAGCGACCCCAACCGGGTCGATCCCGACCTGTGGCTCCCCCTCATCATGAGCTTCCAGAAGTTCTACGGCCTCGGCCCGCAGCTTCGCCCCTCCACCCTCGCGACGATCCCGGAGGCGGTCTACCGCAGCCCCGACGTCGACCGCGCCCGCGCCGCGTGATAGCGAAGAAAGGCAAGACCATGACCGATACCCTCGATGAAACCCGCTGGAACGACGTCACCACCCGCAATCGCGCGGCGGACGGCACCTTCGTCTATGCTGTGAAGACCACCGGCGTCTATTGCCGCCCCTCCTGCCCCTCGCGGCAGGCCAAGCGCGCCAACGTCGCGTTCTACACCGCCCCGGCCGAGGCCGAAGCCGCCGGGTTCCGCCCCTGCCGCCGCTGCCACCCTGCCGCCGTGCAGGAACCTGCGACCTCGCTGATGCAGGCCATGGCCGCCTACATCACGCAGCATGCGGAAGAGAGTCTTCCGCTCGCCCGCCTTGCCGATCAGGCCGGGATGAGCCCCACCCACTTCCAGCGCGCCTTCAAGGCCGCGCTCGGCGTTTCCCCGCGCGAATATCAGGCGGCCCGGCGCCTCTCCCGCTTCAAACTGGCCCTGCGCGGAGGCGAAGGCGTGCTCGAGGCCGGGATCGACGCGGGCTACGGTTCCACCAGCCGCGTGTACGAAGCCATCGACGGCGGCCTCGGCATGACCCCCAGCGCCTACCGCGCGGGCGGTGCCGGTGAAGCGATCACATATGCGGTCCGCGATACCACGCTTGGCCCTTTGATGATGGCCGCCACGCAGCGCGGTGTCTGTTTCGTCCAGTTCGGGCCAAGCGCGGAGGCTCTCCTCGCGCAGCTTGCCGCCGAGTTTCCCAAGGCGGCGCTCAGCCCCGCCGGCGAAGCCGCCGAAGGCCCGCTCGATGCCTGGATGGCCGCTCTCGCCGCCCATCTCGAACAGGCCGCCCCGCGCCCCGATCTCCCGCTCGACTTGCGCGGCACGGCGTTCCAGATCAGCGTCTGGCGCTTCCTGATGTCGGTGAAGCCGGGCGACGTGGTCAGCTACAGCGAGCTCGCCGAGGGCGCCGGCAAGCCGCGCGCCATCCGCGCCGCCGCTTCGGCCTGCGCCGCCAATCGGATCGCCGTGCTCATCCCCTGCCACCGCGCCTTGCGCGCCGATGGCAGCCTCGGCGGCTATCGCTGGGGGCTTGAGCGCAAGCGCGCCCTGCTCGATGCGGAGCGGCGGGTCAGCGCAGCCGGCTGACGATCGCCTGCGCCGCCGCGGTCACGTCCGCCCAGGTCACCGCGAAATCCTCCTCGCTCCCGCCATAGGGATCGATCACCGCCGTCCCTTCGCGGCCCGGCACAAGGTCCATCAGCAGGCTCAGCCGCGCATTGGGCCCTGCGAGCGGGCGGCCCATGAACCCTTTTGGCTCGATCCGCTTCAGATCGCGCAAGTTCTGCTGATCGAGCGCATAGATATGGCCGAAGCGGCGGAAGTCTTCGCGTCGCACCTGCCGCGCGCGATAGCCCGAAATGTCGATCCCATGCCGGGCCGCTTCGGCAATCGCGCGGCGGTCCGGCGGATCACCGGCATGCCAGCCCCCGGTTCCGGCCGAATCGATGGTCACCGCGAGACCGGCAGCAACGGCCTCGGCCCGCAAAGCGGCCTCGGCGAGCGGCGAGCGGCAGATATTCCCCAGGCACACGAACAGGACGGACGGCTGGCTCACGAGGGGCCTCATGGGTCAGTTGGCGACAAGCCGCCGCTGGGCTTCGCGGCCCATCGCGACGAGAAACGGATCCTCTTCCTGCCTACGTGAAAACACGGATTTGCTGTCAATGTCCAGCCAGCGATGCGCAACAATCGCCTGCCCGATGGCGCCGCCCAGCGTTTCGCCCGGCCCCAGCAGCACGATCCGATCCGGTGCAAACTCCCTCAGCGCCACGGTGATCGCGGCGGTGAAGTCATAGGCCTCCAGGATCTGGTGCCCGAAAGTATAGTCCCACAGCTCCGCCGCATCGGTCTCGAACTGCCGCCACACCTTGCCGCGCCCGTCGATCAGCGGCACTTGCGGCGCGCCGAACCAGTCCGCCGGCAGCGACGCGCGCGCCGCATCCGCACTCGCCTGCATCAAAGGCGTGTGGAACGGCCCATGCCCAGCCAGCCGCAGCGGCGCACGCGGCAAGGGCGGCAGCGCTGCATTCAAGGCATCGAGCGCGCGCTCCGGCCCCGCCACCACCAGCATCCCGCCCAGCCGGATCGAAGGCAAAACGCCCACTCGCGCGCAGGCTGCTTCCACCGCGCGCTCGGTCGCGGGGTCGACCCGCCAGTCCTCGCCCGCCATCACGATCACCGCCTGCCCTCCGGGCTCATGCTTCTGCGAGTTCACCCCCATTGCATCGGCAATGGCAAAGCCATGCTCGCCCGAAACCGCCCCCGCACAGGCCAGCGCCGTATACCAGCCCATCGAATTGCCGGTGACGGCAACCACCTCGAAGCGCTCGCGGTCCAGCGTCAGGAAATCCAGAAACGCGCAGGCATGGATCAGCGGCGCCGCCACATCCCCGCGCGGATGGAGCTTCGCATCAAACTTCTTGGCGCCGTCGAGCTCGCTCAGCGTCGGCTTCCCCGCCGCGCCCCGCACCCCGTCGAAATGCGCCAGCCACGGCGATCCGGCATGGTGCCGCGCCAGATAGCCCAGCTCCGGCGCATTGTACGTGCCCCGCCCCGGGCACACGACGACGACCGTTTCCTTGGGGCTCTCAGCAGCCACGAGCAACCTCTCCTCCAACCACCCCTTCGTCACCCTGAACTTGTTTCAGGGTCCATCCCTCAGCCCGCGCCGAGTCTGCGGGTTCAGCGCCCGGGCGCGACATGGATGCTGAAACAAGTTCAGCATGACGAGAAAATGGGATGGGAAACTGCATCAGCGCCCGACCATCTCCAGCGCCTTGGCGACGATCCCGTCGCGGCTCGGCAGCGTATGCGTCGCCGCGCGCGCCAGCGGGATGAAGCTGTCCGTCGCCGCCAGCACGCCGAGCGCCTTGTCCGGCGCGCGCAAGGCGAGGAGCGCCAGCAGCGCCTCGCTCTGCGAACCCGTCTCGCGGCACTCGTCCACCACCAGCACCCGCCCGCACGACGCCACCGCCTCCAGCAGCGCGTCTTCCGCCAGCGGTGCAACCCAGCGCAAGTCGATCACCCGCACGTTGACGCCCTGCTCCGCCAGCAGCTTCTGCGCCTGCAGCGAAAGGTACACCCCGTTGCCATAGGTGACGATGGCAAGGTCCGTGCCCTCTCCATGCACCCCGATTTCGCCGACGCGAATCTCGGCTTGGCCCGGCGCCTCATAGACCGATGTCCACAGCCCATCGCCTTCCGCATGGAGATCGCGCGTCATGTAGAGCGCAATCGGCTCCACGAAGATCACGACGCGCTGCTCCTCATGCGCCAGCCGCACGCATTCGCGCAGCATCAGCACCGCCTCGCGCCCGCAAGACGGCACCGCGATGACCAGCCCCGGAATGTCGCGGAACACGGCAAGGCTGTTGTCGTTGTGGAAGTGCCCGCCAAACCCTTTCTGATAGGGCAGCCCGGCAATCCGCACGACCATCGGGTTGGTATACTGCCCGTTCGAGAAGAACGACAAAGTCGCCGCCTCGCCCCGGATCTGGTCCTCGGCATTATGGACGTAGGCGAGGAACTGGATCTCCGGCATCGGCAGCAGCCCGTTGTGCGCCGCGCCGATCGCCAGCCCCAGAATCGCCTGCTCATCCAGAAGCGTATTGATCACCCGCGCCGAACCGAACCGCGCATGCAGCCGCGCCGTCGCGTTATAAACCCCGCCCTTCGGCCCCACGTCCTCGCCGCAGACGATCACGTTGGGATATTGCAGCAGCAGGTCCGCAATGGCCCACGAGATGAGCCGCGCCATATGCTGCGGCTTCTCCATCACCGCCGCTTCATCGGCAAACACCGCCGCCCGCGCCTCTGCGCTCGCCAGCGGACGCTCCACGCCCTCGCGCCTCGGCGGCACGATGCTCGCCATCACCGCCGCCGCATCAGGGAGCTTCGGGCGCAGAATCGCCAGCTCCACCTGCCGCAGCAATTGCGCCTCGATGGCGTCGTACTCGCGCCGCACATCGGCCGCGCTCATCACGCCTTCCTCGATCAGCAAGGCTGCACTTGCCAGCAAGGGATCGCGCGCATTGTCCGCCGCGATTTCCTCCTTGCTGAGGTACACGCCCTGCACATCGTTCCCGGCATGGCCATAGAGCCGCACCGTCTTCATATGCAGGAACACCGGCTTCCGGTAACGCCGCGCGTAGTCCACCGCCTCGCTCGCCCCGCGCCACGCATCGGCCAGATCGCAGCCGTCGCATTGGATGTAATGCAGCCCCGCGCGCGTGGACCAGTTCGCCTCGATCCAGCCCATCGGCGTCTTGGTCGAAATGCCGATCCCGTTGTCTTCGCACAGGAACACGATGGGCATCGGCGTCCCCTGAAACGCCGCCCAGGCCGCCGTGTTCAGCGCACCCACCGCCGTCGAGTGGTTGGCCGAAGCATCGCCGAACGAGCACAGCACCACGCCATCCTTGGCGAGCGTCGTTTCCTCCAGCCCCATCCGCCGCGCGATCCCGATGGAAAACGCCGCCCCCACCGCCTTGGGCAAGTGGCTCGCGATCGTCGAAGTCTGCGGCGGAATCGCCAGCCGCTTCGAACCCAGCACCTTGTGCCGCCCGCCCGAAATCGGGTCCTCCGCGCTCGCGGTGAACGAAAGCAGCATGTCCCACATCGGGTTTTCGCCCGGCACACGGTTTGCGCGGTGGATCTGGAACGCGGCATCGCGATAATGCAGGAAGGCGATGTCATCCACCCGCAGCGCCTCGGCCAGCGCGGCATTCCCCTCATGCCCCGAAGAGCCGATGGTATAAAACCCCTCGCCACGCGCCTGCAGCTTGCGCGAAAGCCGGTCGAGCTGGCGGCTCACCATCTGGCTATGCAGGATTGCCGCCGCGCGCTTCGGATCGAGGCCGACCGCAGCCAGTCCCAAGTTGCTCCTGCGCTGCAATGTCCCCGCGTCCAGCGCGGCAACAAACTGCTCATGGACCTGCTGTGCGGCGTCCATCAGCGCGAACCAGTTTCAGTCGTGATCATTTCGCCAGCCCTAGCGAAAGGTACGCAGGCCGTCACCCCTTGTGAGGCGCCAAAGCCGCCCACCCCAGCGCCGGATCATCGGTAAAGAACCCGTCCACCCCCGCCGCCACGAACGCCCGCACATCTGCCACCATCCCCTGCGGCCACCGCGCATTAGCATCGCCGCCGCGCAAGTTCACCGGCAGAAACTGGTTCTCCGGGCGAAATGTGAACACGCTGACCTTCAGCCCAGCCTTGTGCGCATCGGCGATGAGCGCGGCAGGCGGCCCGGATTGGCCCGCCGCATCCAGCGGGATCACCCGCCGCAGCGGCGGCGAAATCCACTGCGCATAGGTCGCGATCTCGGCCAGCCCGGCAGGCGTCACCATATCCTCGAACGTCAGCGCCCCACTCGCCAAGACCACATCCGCCGGCTGCCTGACCTCCGGCCCCTGAATCAGCTGCAGCAATTCCACATTGCGCTGCTCCGCCAGTTCCTTGTGCAACCGCTTCAAGGTCGCGATTTCAAAACATTGCACAATCACCGGCGCGCGCCGCAGGTATGCCGTGCCCTTGATCGCCGCGACCAGCATGCCCGGCGTATCGAACCCCAGCCCCGCGAAGTACGTTGGATGCTTCAGCTCCGGGACCAGCCCCACCCGCCGCTTGCTGCGCGCCGCGAGCGCCACGATCTCGCCTAAGGTCGCCACCTCGAACTGGCCATCATGCGCCTTGCTCTCCGGTCGCAGAGCCCCCAGCCGCTCCTTCGCGCGCAGCGTCTTCAGTTCCGCCAGCGTGAAGTCCTCGGTAAACCAGCCCTCTTGGGCGCGCCCGTCGATCACTTTCACCACGCGCCGCGCGGCAAACTCCGGGTGGCTCGCCACATCCGTCGTCTCGGCGATGTTGCTCTCGTGCCGCGCCACCAGCACGCCGTCCTTCGTCGGCACGAGGTCGGGCTCGATGAAATCTGCCCCGTCCGCAATTGCCCGCTCATAGGCTGCCAGCGTCTCCTCCGGCAGCCACGCGGAAGCGCCGCGATGCGCGAAAATCAGCGGTTTGGCGGCAAGCGGCGCAGTGGTCATCACCAGTCCCAGAACCAGCAGCAAGCGGACCATCATGGCGAAACTCCCGGTGGAATGCACCCGCTATGCCGTATCGGTTACAGCAGAGAGACCACGTGCAAGGCCGGCAGTGGTCCCGCCCCCGGCTGATCACGCCAATCGCGCGCATTGAGCACGCCGCCGTCCGCGCGCAATTCTGCCACCTTGCCAAGATCGATCTCGGCAAACACCCACTGGCTCTCACCCTCGGCACCAATCGCGATCACGCCGTCCTCGGGCATCCCGCGATCCGGCGGCCCATAGACCCCCGCCGCGCCCCGGTTCACGTCCACCGCCGGAGACCATTCAGCCTCACCCACCGTCGGCGATTGCACCGCATAGCATTGGCCTTCGAGCGCCCGCGCCTGCGCGCCCAGCCGCACACGCCAATAGCCATGCAGGCTGTCGGTGCAGCTCGGCACCAGCAGCACTTCGGCCCCGGCATCCACCGCCGCGCGCGCCAGCAGCGGAAACTCGCTGTCATAGCAGATCAGCACCGCCAGCTTGCCCAGCGCCGTCTCGAACAGCGTGAGGCCATCCACCCCCGCCGAAACAAACCACTGCTCACGCTCGAAGCGCGTCATCACCAGCTTGTCCTGAACGCCCGCCTTGCCGCTGGGCGCAAACAGCCGCGCCGCATTGCGATAGCGACCATCGGCATCGAGGCGCGGCAGGCTCGCCGCCAGAATATGCAGGCCAAACCGCTTGGCCAGCTCGGCATGCAGCGCATCCACCTGTGGTACCAGCGCGGCCACGCTCGCCAGCGATCCCGCCAGATCCCCCATCGTCGCAGGCTCGAGGCTCGCCAGCTCCATCCCGCCATATTCGGGAAACACCGCCAGCGCCGCGCCGCTTTCCGCCGCACTCGCCACCCAGCGCGTCAGCTTGGCCTCGTAGGCGTCCCAATCGGCCAGCTGATGAATCGGATACTGCGCGGCGGCGATGGTGTAGCGGTTCATCACCAACTCCTCAGCCAATACTGCATGGCCTTCAGGCTCTCGCCCTCCTCGCCGTGCTCCTTCCACGCCAGTTCCGTCACCAGCCCCGGCACCACCGCATAGCCGCGCTTCGTCCAGAACGCATCGTGCGGCACATAGCCCGCAGGCTTCGCCGGATGGTCATCGGGCCGGATCACCGCCGCAAAGCACGCCGCCGTCGCCCCGCACGCCTTGGCCTGCGCCTCGCGGTGATCGAAGAACGCGTGGCCCACGCCCTGCCCGCGGTATTCCGGCAGCAGCACGCTCTCGCCAAAGTAGAACAATCGGCCCACATCGAGGCCCCGTGCCGCAAACGGCTCGCGGAACTCCGCCTTCTGATGGATCATCGGCGCCGCCGTCGCCGCGCCCACGATCCGCTCCCCATCGAACGCCGCCACCAGCACCGCATCCGCCGCCGCTGCATACTCGGCCAGATATTCGGCCTCATAAGCCGCATCGCCGTCATACAGATAGGGATAGGCCGCGAAGACCTTGATCCGCAGCTGCGCCAGATCAGCCAGCGCCGCGCCGATTTCCGCGCCGGTCAGCGGGCGGACGGTGACGCTCACCCGACCACCTGCGCGGTCCAGTCCGCCAGGTTGTAGTACATCGTCAGCCGCGTGATCCTGCCGCCGTCCACCGCGATAAACGCGCCCGCCGGCAGCACATAAGTCTGGCCATCGGCCTCGGGCAGCCCCTCGTCGGTCGCAAGGTAGGCGCCATGCACCACGAACTCCGCCGCCGCGCGCGCACCGTCATCGGTCGCCATCAGCACGATGTCCTTCAATTCTTCCTTGTAGCAGCGCTCCATGTGGCCAAGGAACGCGGCGAACTTGTCCTTGCCGATGACCCGCTCGCCCTGGTTCACGTCATGCGCGACATCGTCGGCAAGGCAATCAAGCATCCCCTGCCAGTTGCCCGCATTGAACGCGGCGTAATAGCGGGTCAGCAGGGCAATGGTGTCAGCACGGCTCATGGGACGGTCTCCTTCAGCGTCGCGCTTCTAGCGGTGGCTGCGGTAATGCACCACATTACAAAAACGCAAAACGCCGCCAGTCCTCCCCATTTTTCCGCAAGGACAAATGGGGAGGTGGCAGCCTCGCTCATCCTGAGCTTGTCGAAGGAAGGGCTGACGGAGGGGTACTACCTCCCCGGAACGGGGAGGGGGACCGCCCGAAGGGTGGTGGAGGGGTCTTACCCGAACAGCTTCGCCGCCGTCGTCGCCACACGCTGGCCGAGGTAGCGGGCGCCTTCCAGTTCGGTCTCGCTCGGCTGGCGGCTGCCGTCGCCGCCCGCCACCGTGGTCGCCCCGTAAGGCGCGCCGCCGACGACTTCGTCATGCCGCATCTGGCCCTGATGGCCATAGTCGAGGCCCACGATGGTCATGCCGAAGTGCAGCAGGTTGGTGATCACCGAAAACAGCGTCGTCTCCTGCCCACCATGCTGGGTCGCGGTCGAAACGAACGCCGCGCCGACCTTGCCGTTCAGCGCACCGCGCGCCCACAGGCCGCCGGCCTGATCGAGGAACGCCGCCATCTGGCTGGAAATCCGGCCAAACCGCGTGCCGGTGCCGACCACGATCGCGTCGTAGTGCTCCAACTCCGCCACCGTCGCGACGGGCGCGGCCTGATCCAGCTTGAAGTGATGCGCCTTGGCCACTTCCTCGGGCACCGTCTCGGGCACCCGCTTCACATCGACTTCGGCGCCCGCCGCGCGCGCACCTTCGGCGATTGCGTTCGCCATCGTTTCGACATGGCCATAAGCCGAATGATAGAGCACCAGAACCTTTGCCATCGGATGTATCCTTTGCTGCGCGGGGCACCGAATCGTGCCTGCCGCATCGTGTGAAGCCTTTCTACGACGCTCCGATGGTCCGGTTCAGCCGGATAAAACTGTCTTCCTTGTTCAAGATTATCGAACAAACGGCCACATATGTGTCCATTTGCGTGGACGCGCGTTTTGTCCTATGGGCCTCGCCAACTGCCCCGGCCCAGCGCAGGTTTTCGCCGTCTGGTGGAATACCCGCCCCGCCGGGGCTTTTGATTTAACGCGCCGCGCCTATCTTTGCGGCAGCGCCAAGGAAAGAATCGCCCATGTCCCGTCGCCGCCAGATCTACGAAGGCAAGGCCAAGATCCTCTACGAAGGCCCCGAACCCGGCACGATCATCCAGTATTTCAAGGACGATGCCACCGCCTTCAACGCGCAGAAGCGCGGCACGATCAACGGCAAGGGCGTGATCAACAACCGCATCAGCGAGTATGTGTTCACCCGCCTCGCCCACATCGGCATCCCCACCCACTTCATCCGCCGCCTCAACATGCGCGAACAGCTCGTGCGGCAGGTCGAGATCATCCCGATCGAAGTCGTCGTGCGCAATGTCGCCGCCGGCTCGATCAGCAAGCGCCTCGGCATCCCCGAGGGTGAGCCGCTGCCCCATACCCTGATCGAATACTACTACAAGGACGATGCGCTGGGCGATCCGATGGTCGCCGAAGAGCACATCGCCTGCTTCGGCTGGGCCAGCAACGAGGAGATGCAGGACATTTCCTCGATGGCGATCCGCGTGAACGACTTCATGGTCGGCATGTTCGCGGCGATCAACATCCGCCTCGTCGATTTCAAGCTCGAGTTCGGCCGCATCTGGGACGGCGACTACAGCCGCGTCATCCTCGCCGACGAGATCAGCCCCGATGGCTGCCGCCTGTGGGACATGGTCACCGGCGAAAAGCTCGACAAGGACCGCTTCCGCCGCGATCTCGGCGGTGAGGAAGAAGCCTACCAGGAAGTCGCCCGCCGCCTCGGCCTGCTCGAAAACGACGGCGGCCCCAGCGAAGTCTTCGACCTCGGCGCCCACCGCAAACTGCGCGGCAAGAAGTAAGCCGCCAAGGTCCTCCCCATTTTCACGAAGTGCAAATGGGGAGGTGGCAGCCCGCAGGGCTGACGGAGGGGTAAAAGAGCGCCTCCGTCGGGCAAGGGCCACAGCCCTTGCATCCCATCACTCAGCTATGCGCTCGATTTGACCGCAGCGCCCGCCTCAAGCGGCTCAGAATGTCTGTTCCGCATTCCCCACCATCGTCATTCCCGCGAAGGCGGGAATCCAGAGCTGCCCACACGGCGCCGCGCCCGAAATTGGGGATTAAGTAAAGTGTCACCGTAATCCCAAAGTGTTACCGTAATCCCCGTAATCCCAAACGGCGTCACCCTCAGGATTTGGGGTTTTAGTAATGTGTCACTGTGGTTCCCACGGCGTAGGGCGCGTGTCGCCCGAGACGTAAAGCGGGTGGGATGGCTGTCCGGCACTGGTAAGCCTGAGAAAGTGCGGCCTGACCAGACGAGGAGACACCAATGCCGCCCTTCCGAGGTAGCTGCCTGCATTTCCCCAAGCCGCGACGGTAAGCGAAGCTTGTTCGCCAAGCTTCTCCAGCCAGTGATCGTTCTCGGGACCAACCGGTTCATCGGCTGACATGAGTTCGGCAGGTGACGGCGTCCGGAAAGCAAACAAGTTGCCGACAACCAACGAGCCAAAGCCCCACGAATCAGCAAAGGAAATGCACCGACCGATTGTGCGATCATCGGTCGTGGCATCGGCAGTTGAAGGGTTCAGCATTACAAACAGGACTTGCGGCCCATCTCCCCACTTACGGGTCAGGGAATAACGATAGCGACTGCAGGGTGAAATGACAGCGTCTCGGTACATTTCAGTCCCCCATAACTCTTCAGACGGATCACATCAGATCGTTCTAAATCACCTCATCGGGTGCAGATCTGCGATAAGCAACCAACCGTTCTATTGTGAAGTGTTCATTACAGAACGAGGTTTGAGTACCCCCCCTCACTCCACCACCGGCAGCGCAATATAGCTCCCGCCTTCGCCCCCAACGCTCACTTTCTGCACCGCCTTCACATAATCCCCCGGCTTCGCGTCCAGGATCGAAGGCACGAACGTCTGCGGATTGCGGTCGTAGAGCGGGAACCAGCTCGATTGCACCTGCACCATGATCCGGTGCCCCGGCAGGAACACGTGGTTCGCCTGCGGCAGTTCAAACACGTATTCCAGCGGCGCCCCCGCCTTCAAAGGCCGCGCCTCGCTCAAGGTCTCGCGGAACCGCCCGCGGAAGATGTCCATGCCCACCGCCAGCTGGTAGCCGCCCATTGCCCGGTCGCCCGGCACGGCATCGGGATAGACGTCGATCAGCTTGACCACCCAGTCGCTGTCGGTGCCGCTGGTCGAGGCGGTCAGATGCACCACCGGCGCGCCTGCAATCGTCACCGGCTTCTCCAGCACCGGGCCGACGAAGGCCAGCACATCGGGCCGCCCCGAAACCGCGCGCTGGTCGCCCACCAGCCAGGTCGGCCAGGGGTTGCCGTCATAGCCCTCCTGCTGGTTGGGGCGCGGGTAGTAGGTGACGGGCTTGGCCGGGTCGGAGACATAGTCCACCGTCCCCGCCGTCGCCGCAGGCTCGAACCCCAGCCCCTCGCCCGGCAGCAGGTAGAGCTTCTTTTCCGCCTTCGCAGCAGGCCAGCCGCCCAGCTTCTGCCACTGGTTGGTCCCGCTCTGGAACGCGGTCACCGTGGGCACATCCATCGGCTTGTCATAGAGATAGTGCGCAAGGAACGGCGCGAGCACGTTCATCCGCCACCACTTGCCCGTTTCCATGTCCCACTTGATCGCGCCGGTGTGGTCCGAAGGCTCGATCGCCTGCCCGTGATACCACGGCCCGATCGACATATAGAGGTTGCCGGATTTATCCTGCGGCTTCAGCGCCTTCCACACCGCCGGGGCGCCATAGATGTCCTCCTGATCCCACAGCGAATGGACCAGCAGCGTCGGCACGGTCAGCGGCGCCTTGGCCAGCACTTTGTCCATCGCCTGTTCCTGCCAGAAGCTGTCCCACGCCTGATGCGCCTTGATCTTCTGCCAGAACCCGATCTGATCCAGCCCCTGCGCCGTCGCCAGCGCGCCGGCCGATCCGTACTTCATGAAGTGCGCATAGGCGTCGGCCTCCGCCACTTCATACTTGTTCTCGTTGCCCCGCGTCGCGACCTGCTCCCAGATGTAGCTCAGGCCGATCTGGCGGAACGCGCCGTTGTGGAACCAGTCGTCCCCGCGCCAGCCGTCGACCATCGGGTTCATCGGCACCGCCACTTTCAGCGCCGGATGCGGGTTCACCAGCGCGGCGAGCGCGGTGAAGCCGTCATAGCTGATGCCGATGATCCCCACCCGCCCGTTGCTTTCGGGCACGTTCTTCACCAGCCAGTCGATGGTGTCATACGTGTCCGTCGCGTGGTCGGTCTTCGTGGGATTCAGTGAAGTGCCCACGAAAGGCCGGTTCATCACATAAGTGCCTTCGGAGCCATACTTGCCGCGCACATCCTGCACCACGCGGATATAGCCGCCCGCGCTCACCACATCGGGCGCATGGTCATAGCCATCGAGCGCCACCGCCATGATCGGCGAGCCATGCTGGCTGGTCATCTCCTCGGCATTGTAGGGCGTGCGCGTGAGCAGCATCGCGGCTCCCTTCGCCCCCTTGGGAATCATGATCACGGTGTGCAGCTTCACCCCGTCGCGCATCGGGATATCGACCGCGCGCCGCTCGTAGTCGCGCGCCATGACCGGTTGCGTGATCGTCGCGGGCCGCTCGTCATAGACCGGCCCCTTCGCGGGCGCCGCCCATGTCGTCCCGGCACTCGCCAGCAGAAGCCCCAGAGCCAGACCCGCGCGCAGCTTCATCATGCCATTCCCCCTTGCCAAACCGCCGCGAGCTTAACACCCGCCGGTCCGGTGCCAAGCGTCATTGCGCATTAAGCCCTTAGCCGCCACAACCGCCGGCGATGCTTCACCGCTTTCTTGTCCGCCTCCTCGCCCTGCTTGTCCTCGTCGCCGTGCCGCTCGCCCCGGCCGCCGCAAAACCCGCGCCCGTCTGGGCCTTCGAGAAAAGCGACCTTGCGCCCGATCCCGGCTTCCGCTTCGGCCGCCTGCCCAATGGCATGCGCTATGTGATCCGCCACAATGCCACGCCCAAGGCCACCGCCGAAGTCCGCCTCCAGATCGATGCCGGCTCGCTCGATGAACGCGACAGCGAGCGCGGCTTTGCCCACTTCGTCGAGCACATGGCCTTCAACGGCAGCACGCATGTGCCCGAGGGCGAGATGGTCAAGCTGCTCGAGCGCGCGGGCCTTGCCTTCGGGGCCGATACCAACGCGCAGACCAGCTTCGAATATACGCTCTACATGCTGAGCCTGCCGCGCGCCGAACCGGCGCTCCTCGACACCGCGCTCATGCTGATGCGCGAGACCGCGAGCGAGCTCAGCTTCGCACCCGAGGCGGTCGCGCGCGAACGCGGCGTGGTCCTCTCCGAACTGCGTGACGGGCAAGGCTATGCGCTGGAGAACAACAAGGACCAGATGGCCTTCCTCTACCCCGCAGCGAACTTTCGCGACCGCCTCCCGATCGGCACGGTGGAATCGCTGAAGGCCGCCACGGCAGAAGCGCTCAGGGCCTTCTGGGCGCGCGAATATGTGCCCGCGAAGGCCACGCTGATCGTCGTCGGCGATTTCGATGCCGATGCGGTCGAGGCAGCGATCAAGGCGCGCTTCGCCGATTGGCCCGCGCGAAAGCCCGCCAAGCGCCCGGATCAGGGCCGCGTCTTTCCCGACCAGCAGGGCGCGAGCCGCATCCATCTCGATCCCGCCCTGTCCGAACGCGTCACCGTCTCGCGCCACGGCCGCTGGCGGAAGGAGCCGGACACCGAGGAAAGCCGCCGCGTCAATCTGCTGCGCCAGATCGGCTACGGCGTGATCAACCGGCGGATGCAGCGCCTCAGCCGCATCGCGCAGCCGCCGTTCCGCGGCGCCGGTGTCGGCACCAGCGAGGTCTTCCACATTGGCCGCACCACCAACCTTGTCGTCGACACCGCCGACAAAGGCTGGCGCAAGGGCCTCCTCGCGGCCGCACGGGTCTACCGCGAGGCGCTGGCCAAGGGCTTCACCGAGGCGGAAGTGGCCGAACAGCTCGCCGGCACCCGCACCGCCATCGAAAACGCCGCCGCCTCCGCCGATACGCGCAGCAACGACGCGCTCGTCGGCGCCGTTCTCCAGCTCCTGCGCGATGACAAGGTGCCCACCACACCCGCTTCATCGCTCGAACGCCTGAACCGCCACGCCGCCAGCTTCACCCCCGCCGCCGTGCTTGCCGCACTGCGCGCCGACGCGATCCCGCTCGCCAATCCGCTGATCCGCTTCCAGGGCCGCTCCGCGCCTGAAGGCGGTGGGCAGGCCCTGCGTGCCGCCTGGAACGAAGCGCAAGCCGCGCCCCTGCAGGCCGCCACCAGCACCACCTCCGGCACGTTTGCCTACACCGATTTCGGCCCCCCCGGCGCCGTGGCCAGCGACACGACCCGCGCCGATTTCGGCCTGCGCCAGATCCGCTTCGCCAACGGCGTCCGCTTCAATCTCAAGCGCACCGATCTCGAGGCGGACCGCGTGCTCCTGCGCCTCCACATCGATGGCGGCGAGCTGCTCGATACCAAGGCCAACCCCACCGCCACCGAGATGACCGCGATGCTCCCCACCGGCGGCCTCGGCAAGCACAGCCTCGATGACCTGCAGACGCTGCTCGCCGGCCGCTCGGTCGGCACGAACATCGCATCCTCGGGCGATACCTTCGCCATGGCCGCCGCCACCACGCGCCGCGATCTGGAGTTGCAACTCGATCTCATGGCCGCGCAGATCACCGATCCCGGCTGGCGCACCTCGGCGGGCGTCATCTACCATCAGACGATGACGAACTTCTTCGCCCGGATCGACGCCACCCCGTCCTCCGCGCTCGCCAACAGGCTGCCGAGCCTGCTCTCCGGCGGCGACCCGCGCTTCACGGTCCAGGCGCCTGAAACCTATCAGGCGCTCACCATGGCGCGCCTCAAGGCCGATATCGGCGGCCGCCTCGCGCATGGCGCGATCGAACTCACCATGGTCGGCGATTTCGATCCCGAAGCTGCCGTCGCGATGGTCGCCCGCACCTTCGGCGCCCTCCCCCCGCGCGAGCCCGATTTCCTCCCCTACACCGCCGAACGCGAGCGCAGCTTCACCCCCAAGCGCGGCATCACCGTCATCCGCCACAAGGGCGCGCCCAACCAGGCCATCGTCCGCTACGTCTGGCCCACCACCGACGACAGCGACCCGGTCACCAGCATCGGCCTCGAACTGCTGCAGGAAGTCACCGGCATCGAAGTGCTCGACACCGTGCGCGAGGCCTTGGGCAAAGCCTATTCCCCCGGCGCCGCTTCCTCGCTCAGCCGGGTCTGGCGCGGCTGGGGCACGTTTACCGTCAATGCCTCGGTCGATCTGGCCGATGTCGCCGCCACCCGCAGCGCCATCGAGAGCACGATCGCTGGCCTCGCCGCCAAGCCGGTCGACGACGACATTCTCGCCCGCGCCCGCGCCCCGATGCGCGAGCGGATCGACAACCTGCTCAAGACCAACGGCGGCTGGCTCGCCCTTGTCGACCGCGCCCAGAGCCAGCCCGACCGCATCGCGCGATACCAGCTGGCCCGCCAGCGCCTCGACGCACTGACCGCGGCCGACCTGCAGGCCCTCGCCAGGCGCTACCTCGCGCCCGATCAGGCCGTCGTCGCGCTCGTCCTGCCTGAAGGCGCCCCCGCGCCTGCCCGTTAGGGAGGCTGGGCGTTTTGCCGATTCAGCGTAGCCTCCCTTCTTGCGGACATTCAGCTCGCCGAAGGGACCACCCGCCATGCTCACCCGTCTCGTCATCGCCGCCGCCGCGCTTGCGCTCGTCCCCGCCGCCGTCATGGCTGGCCACAGCGAGCTTGACGTCCCGCCTGCCGACACCTTCCTCCTCGGCGGCGAACAGAAGTCCGACATGGTCGTCTCGGGCCGCAACACCGGCCAGACCACTGTTGCGGTGCTCTCGGCAACGGACGGGTCCTCGCCCGAAGTGCTGATCGCCACCGTCGCCCCGGGCGCCAGCTTCAAGCATGCCTACGGACCCGGCGAGATCGCGATGATCCGCAACAAGTCGACCAGCGAAACCGCGCACCTCAGCGTCGATTTCACCGGCAGCCCGTCGAGCCTCTCGATGGCCTACTTGCTCCCCCAGAAGGACTGACAGGACCTCCCCGGAACGGCGAGGGGGACCGCCCGCGAAGCGGGTGGTGGAGGGGTCACGCCACCGTATCCTGATACCGCCGCACCGCCAGCGATCCCAGCAGCACCAGCATACCCGCCAGCACCCCCATTTCGGGCAGCGCATCAAGCAGCCCCCACCCCTTCAGCATCACCCCGCGCACCAGCCGGATGAAATGCGTCGTCGGCAGCACTTCGGCCAGCGTCTGCGCCCACACCGGCATGCCGCGATAGGGAAAGGCAAAGCCCGACAGCAGCACCGAAGGCAGGATGTAGAAAAAGCTCATCTGCATCGCCTGCAACTGGCTCTGCGCCAGGGTGGAGAGCGTGAACCCCAGCCCCAGACTGGTCACCATGAACAGCAAGGTCGATCCCAGCAGCAGCGGCAGCGGCCCCGCAAACGGCACGTCGAACAGGAACCGCGCCGCGAGCAGGATCACCGTCAGCTGCACGATCCCGATGCCGAGGTAGGGCACGATCTTGCCCACCATCACCTCGAAGGGCCGCAGCGGCGTTGCCAGCAGGTTCTCCATCGTCCCCTGCTCCACCTCGCGCGTCACCGACAAGGCCGTCAGCATCACCATCGTCATCGAAAGCACGATGGCCAGCAGCCCCGGCACGACGTTGTGGCTGGTGATCCCTTCCGGATTGTAGCTCCGGTGCAGCACCAGCTCGACCGGCGATGGCCCCGCCGCGCGGGCTCCCAGAGGCCCGATCAGATCATGCCCCAGCGCGGTAGACACCGCATCGCCGATCGCGCTCAGCGCCGGCCCCGTCGCGGCGGGATCGGTCGCGTCCGCCGTCACCAGCAATTGCGGTCGCCGCCCGCGCACCAGATCGCGCCCGAAGTCCGGCGGGATCGTCACCACGAACTGCACCTTGCCGTCTTGCAGCAGGCGGTCCCCGGCGCCCGGCGTCTCGACCAGCTCGGTCACCTTGAAATAGGTCGTGTTCCGCAGCGCCGCATCGATCGAACGCGCAAACACCGAATTGTCCCCCCGCTCGATCGCCATCGGCAGCCCGCGCGGATCGTTGTTGATCGCATAGCCGAAGATCATCAGCTGCATCAGCGGCATGACCAGCATCATGCCCACCGTGCCCCGGTCGCGCAGCATCTGCCGCACTTCCTTGAACACCATCGCGCCGATGCGCTGCAGCGGGGTCGCGCTCATGCGTGCACCACCACCGAATTGTCCTCGGCCCCGCGCATCAGATGGATGAACACGTCCTCCAGACTCGGCACCGCCTCACGGAAGGTGATCGTATCCGCCCAGGGCGCTACCGCTTCATGCAGCGCCGCCATGTCCGGCCCGCAGACATGCAGCGCCGTGCCGAACGGCGCCGCCATCGCCACCCCGGGCCGCGCCTCGATCGCCGCCGCCAGCCGGTCCGCACCCGTTCCATCAGGCAGGTGCCCCTCGCCCTGCAGCGCCTTCAGCCCCGAGCCCGAGACCACTTCCGCAATGCTCCCCCGCGCCAGCATCCGGCCATAGGCGATATAGGCGATCTCGTGGCAGCGCTCGGCCTCGTCCATGTAGTGGGTGGAAACCAGCACGGTCATCCCGCCCGCCGCCAGCCCATGGATCTGGTCCCAGAACTCGCGCCGCGCCTGCGGGTCGACGCCCGCGGTGGGCTCGTCCAGCAACAGGATTTCGGGATCGTGCAGCACGCAGGCCGCCAGTGCCAGCCGCTGCTTCCACCCGCCCGAAAGCTTGCCCGCCAGCTGGTCGCTGCGCGTCGCCAGCCCCAGTTGCTCCAGCGCCTCGGCCACGCGCTCCCGCCGCCGGGGCAGCCCATGCACCCGCGCAAAGAACTCCAGATTCTCCGCGATCGTCAGATCGGAAAACAGCCCGAACTTCTGCGTCATGTAGCCGACGCGCGCCTTGATCGCGCTGCGCTTCGCCCTGAGGTCCTGCCCCAGCACCGTCCCTTCGCCCGCATCGGGGATCAAGAGCCCGCAGATCATCCGCAAGGTCGTCGTCTTGCCCGACCCGTTCGGCCCCAGAAACCCGCAAATCCGCCCCCGCGCCACAGACAGGTTCACCGCATCCACCACGGTCCGCCCCCCGAACCGCTTGGTCAGCCCCCGCACATCGATAACAAGATCCAGAACCTCCCCGGAACGGGGAGGGGGGCGTAGCCGGTCCAAATGGCCTGCCGGGGGCAGGCCATCCGGCGAAGCCGGGCGCGCTGGCGCGCCCGTGGCCGAAGGGTGGTGGAGGGGTAATGTCACGGCATTACCGCCACCGGCAACCCCAACGGCAACGGCTTGTCCACCGGCAATATCGCCTCCACCATGAACACCAGCTTCGCCCGCGCATGCTCGCTGTAGATTACCGGGGGCGTATACTCCGCGCGCGGCGCGATGTAGCGCACCGTCGCCGTCCGCTCCCCGCCGCAGCCATCGCAGCTGAACCGCACCGCCTGCCCCATCCGCAGCCCCGCCACCCTGTCCTGCGGCACGAAGAAGCGGATCTTGCGCTTGTCATCGGGAATGATCGAAACCACCGGCTGGTTCGCAGGCACCCATTCGCCCGGATTGAAATAGGTCTGCTCTACCTGCCCGCTCACCGCAGAAATCGGCGCGATTTCCTGCCGCCGCCGCGCTTCCGCCGCCAGCGCCGCCTTCGCCCCCTGCACTTGGGCTGCTGCCGCCGCCTGCTGGCTCTCGCGCCCCACGGTCAGCGCGCCGCTGCGCTGCTGCGCCTGTGCCTGTGCCACACTGGCCGCCGCGCTATCGCGCGCCGCGCGTGCGGCATCCAGCTGCGTGCGGCTGGCAAAGCCCTTGGCTGCTAGATCGGCGAAGCGCCGGTAATCTGCCTCGGCTTTCACCAGCTGCGCCCGCGCCGAAGCTTCCGCCGCCCGCGCCACATCGATTTCCGGCCTGCGCTCGCGCGCCGCGCCAAGATCGCTGAGCGAGGCTTCCGCCCCCGCAACTTGCGCCGCCGCCTGCGCCGCGCTCGCATCCGCCGTGCGCGGATCGAGCGCAAACAAGGTCGCGCCCACGCTCACCCGCCCGCCGCGCTCCACCGGGCGGCTCGCCAGCGTGCCCGAAACCGGCGCCGCCACATAAAGCGCCTCGCCCTCGACATAGCCCAGCCACGGATCGGGCGCGGTCTGCCGGGTGAAGTACCAGATCGCAGCCCCGACCAGCACCGCCAGCAGCACAAGGATCGGCAGGCGTTGGCGCAGGCTCATGCGGAAACTCCCCGGCTCGTCGGGCTGGCCATCAGGCCGCCGATGAGCAGATCGGCATGGCTCGCCGCCATCGCCTCGATATCCATCGGCTTGGCGCCCACCGGCACAAACACGATCCGCCACAGTGCGGTCAGGATCATGCCCCCCGCCACGCTGCGCGCCGCCAGCGATGGGTCCGCGCAGGCAAACTCGCCGCGCTTCACGCCGTGGCGGATGATCGCCTCGATCGCCCCGAACACCTTGGTGATCGCGGCATCGTGATAATACTTCACCAGATCGGGGAACGCCTGCCCCTCGCCGATGATCAGACGTGGCAGGAAGGCGATGTTGCCGGTTCCCATGCGGATCATCACCACCCGGATGAACCGCCGCAGCGCTTCGGGTGCCGGATAGTCACCCAGGTCCGGGATCGCCTCGGGCAGCACGTGCTCGATCATCCCTTCGACCAGCGCGCGGAACAGCGCCTCCTTGCTTTCGAACAGGCTGTAGAGCGCGCTGCGACTGATCCCCACGCGCTGGGCGATGTCGTCCATCGGCGTCGCGGCGAAACCTCGCGTCGCAAAGGCATCGCGCGCGGCTTCCAGCACGCGGTCAAGGCGATCGGGGGGCGTGACTCGGGCCATGGACAGAATAAATAACAGACGCGTCTGTTATTTAAAAGCGGGAGCGGCTGGAGCGAGCGCCGATTTTCCTACACTGCCGCAATCTGCTACAGAGCCCTAATGCCCCGGATTTCCGCCCCTTCGCAGCTTGATCGGCCCACCGTTTCGCCGCTGCACCGGGCTCGTCCATTTTCGCTCTGGATTGTGTCAACCGTGTCAACCTCCCGCCAGCTTGCGCTTCGGTCCGCACCGGAGCATAGGCGCACCCGATTCTCCCCAAAGTTGCCCGGAAAGGCCTGCCGCCCATGAAGATCCGCGTCCACGTCAGCCTCAAGAACGGCGTGCTCGATCCGCAGGGCCGCGCCATCCACCATGCGCTCGAAGGTCTCGGCTTCGAAGGCGTCAACGATGTCCGCGCCGGCCGCCTGATCGAGATGGACGTGGCCGACAGCACCACCGACGCCGCGCTCGAAGACATGTGCCGCAAGCTCCTCGCCAACCAGGTGATCGAGAACTTCCGCATCGAAAAGGTCGCGTAAGGAACCCAATCCCCCTCCCGCCCGTTCGTGTCGAGCGAAGTCGAGACACCCGAATATCCCGAGCGAAGTCGAGGGGGCGAAGTCGAGATACAGGAAAGCCAAGCCCATGCCCTTCACCGCCGCCGTCATCACCTTCCCCGGCTCCAACTGCGACCGTGACATGGCCGTGGCGGTCGAGCAGATCACCGGCGGCACGGTCCACCGCGTCTGGCACGGCGATGCGGAGCTTCCCGCCGGCCTCGATTTCATCGCCCTTCCCGGCGGCTTCTCCTACGGCGACTACTTGCGCTCCGGCGCCATGGCCGCGCGCTCGCCGGTGATGCAGGCGGTCGTCGCCGCCGCCAGCCGGGGCGTCACCGTGCTCGGCGTGTGCAACGGCTTCCAGGTCCTCACCGAAGCGGGGCTCCTCCCCGGCGCGCTGATGCGCAACGCCGGCATCCGCTTCGTCTGCCGCGATGTGCCCTTGGTGGTAGAAAACAACCAGTCGCTGTTCACCGCGCGCTACACCGCCGGCCAGCGCATCACGATCCCCGTCGCGCACCACGATGGCAATTACTTCGCCGACGCCGAGACGCTCGACCGCCTCGAAGGCGAAGGCCGCGTTGCCTTCCGCTACGGCGAACCCGTCAACGGCTCGCAGCGCGATATCGCGGGCGTGCTCAATGATGCGGGCAATGTGCTCGGCATGATGCCCCACCCCGAACGGATGATCGAGCCCGCACAGGGCGGCAGCGATGGCCGGGCCTTGTTCGAGAGCGTGCTGGCCGGCCTCGGCGTCGCCGCCTGATCGTCAGGCCTGCCGGCGCTGCCAGCCGATCCGGTCGAACAGCCCGCTCGCATCGCGCGCGGTCATCGGGCGGCCGAAGTAGTAGCCCTGGATCTTCTTGCAGCCGAGGCGGCGGATCACGGCGAGTTCTTCTTCGGTTTCAACACCTTCCGCCGTGGTCGACATCTCGAGGCTGTCCGCCATCGCGACGACGGCGCGCACGATCGCAAGGCTCTCCGGATTGTCCTTCGCCGCGCCCTGCACGAAGCTGCGATCAACCTTGATCGTCGAGAACCGCAGTTTCCGGAGGTACCCCAGCGAGGAATAGCCCGTCCCGAAGTCATCGAGCGCCACGCCGCAGCCGAGCGACATGATCCGCTCGAGCGTCATCTGCGCCGCCGTCCCGTCGCGCACGAAGATGCTCTCGGTCACTTCGATCTCGAGCCGGTGCGGCGGCAGACCGCTGGCAGCCAGCGCGGAGACGACGACTTCGGCAAAGCTCGGATCAAGCAGCTGCTCGCCCGAAACGTTGACCGCCACCTTGATCGGATCAGGCCAGTTGGTCGCCTCGAAGCACGCGGTGCGCAGCACCCATTCGCCGATCGGCACGATCAGGCGGGTATCCTCGGCGAGCGGGATGAACTTGGCCGGACTCACCGGGCCGTGGTCCGCCGAGTGCCAGCGCAGCAGCGCCTCGAAGCTCACCGGCTCCTCGGTCAGCGCATCGACCACCGGCTGGTAGGCGAGCTGGAACTCCCCGCGCTCCAGCGCATGACGCAGCGAGAACTCAAGCTTGCGCCGCTCCTCGGCATGGGCATGCAGCGCCGGCTCGTAGTCGAAGTGCAGCCCGCCGCCCTCGTCCTTGGCGCGGTAGAGCGCGAGGTCGGCATTGCGCATCAGCGTCTCGACCGTCGCCCCGTCGCGCGGCCCGATTGCCGAGCCGACGCTGGCGCCGACAAAAAGCGTGTGGTGATCGATCTCGTAGGGCTGCGACAGCGCGGTGATCACCGCCTCCGCCACCACCCGGATGCGCATCCCGTCACCCGCATCGCGCACCACGATGGCGAACTCGTCGCCGCCCAGCCGTCCGCACAGTTCGTTCTCGCTCATCAGCGACTTGAGGCGATCCGAAACCTTCGCGAGCAGCTGGTCGCCGACAAGGTGCCCCAGCGTATCGTTGACCGCCTTGAACCGGTCGAGGTCGATCATCATGAATCCGCAGCGCATCCGCCAGCGATCCGCCTCCCGCATGGCATCGCCCAGCGTTTCGGTGAGCATCAGGCGGTTCGGCAGGCCCGTGAGCGTGTCATAGCGCGCGAGATAGGCGATCTTGTCGGCGCTTTCGCGCTGCTCGGTCACGTCCGAACCGACGCCGCGGAAGCCGATGAAGTTGCCGTTGTCGTCAAAGCGCGGCGAAGCGGAGAGCTCCCACCAGCGATTGCTGCCGTGCAGCGTGACATGGACAAGCAGGTTCGAGAAGCTCTCGCGCCGCTTCAGCCGTTCGGCGAGGTCGTGGAGCGAGGAATGGAAGTGCCCGCTTTCCCAGGCGGAACCGGCGATCAGCTGGATCAGCGGCTTGCCGTCGATGTCTTCAGGGTCTTCTCCGAGCGCGAAGGCAAAGCGGGGGGATGCAGCGCGGACGCGGCGGGTAGAGTCGGTCTGCCACAACCAGTCCGCCTCGCCTTCCTCGAACTCGCGCAGCAGCAGCGAGACAACCTCGCTCTTCTCCGCAACGCCCGCTTCGGCAACCTTGCCCGCAAGGAACATGCGCGCGGCTTCAAGACTGCCGACCCACAGGAAGATCACGAAAGTGACCGCAGCACCTGCCGCCGTCACCTTGCCGAAAGCGAGGAACACCACGATGCTCGCCGCGCCGAGGATGGCATTGAACAGCACCGCGCCGAGCGGCACGGCGGCGAAGGCGAGCGCGGTGCCCGCCATCAGCATCGCCATGATCGACCAAACCAGCAGCCGCTGCTCGGGCGACGCGAAAGGCCCCATCACGAGGATCGGGAGCACCCACACCACCCCCGCCGCAACGGTGCAGACGGTATGGCGGTGGATTTCCTGCCGGGTCATCCGGCGGCGGTCGGCATCTTCCAGCGTACGGTCGAAACTCGCACCCCAGACCAGAATCCCGGCAAGCACCGCGGCCCAGCCGAGCAGGACTGCAATGTGGATCGCGCCCCACAGCGCCTGAACGACGAGCATCGCCGCCAGACCATGTGCGGCAAGCCGCGGCCGGGTGAGCCGCGCAAGGCCGGAATACTGCAGTCCGCGCAGCCGCCCCCAGTCACCTTCCGCCGAATCGGACAGGCCCAGCACGGCCATGGCCGGCAGCTCCCGCGGCAAGGCGGGCATGGTTTGATCGGTCGGTCGGGTCACGCCTCCCGGCTTAGTGGAGAAACCTTGCGCAAAGGTAAGCGCCCGGGCATCTTCACTACAAACAACACCAATCCGGACTTTCCACAAGCCTCTGAAATGTAACAGCACTATCCCGGCCGGTAGCAAATTGTTGAGCAAGTTTTTTGCTGCCATCTGCCCATCGGCAGCAGCTTGCCCCTGCCGCTCCGCAAGAGGCCGTGCTAGCCCCATGCCAAGCCCTTCAAAGAGAGTTTCGCGACGACCATGACCGCTCCCCTTCTCATCCTCGATGGCGGCACCGGCCGCGAATTGGCCCGCAGCGGAGCGCCGTTTCGCCAGCCCGAATGGTCCGCGCTGGCGCTGATCGAGGGACCGCATTTCGTCAGCGCCGTCCACCGCGCCTATGTCGCGGCCGGGGCGGACGTGATCACGACCAATTCCTACGCCGTCGTCCCCTTCCATATCGGCGAGGAGCGGTTTGCCGAACGGGGTACGGCGCTGGCCGCTCTTGCAGGCAAGCTGGCGCGCGAAGTCGCCGATTCTGCGGAAAGGAAGGTCCTCGTCGCAGGATCGCTGCCGCCGGTCTGCGGCTCCTACCGCCCGGACCTTGTCGATCTCGACCGCGCCCGCCCGGTGCTCGAAGTTCTCGTCGCCGCGCTCGCGCCCAATGTCGATCTCTGGCTCGCCGAGACCCTCTCGTCGCTCGTCGAAGCACGCCTGGCCGCATCGCTCACCGCGCCCTCGGGCAAGCCGCTTTGGCTGTCCTTCACGCTGGAGGACGAGAAGCCCACCGCCGAACCTGCCCTGCGTTCCGGCGAAACCGTGCGCGCAGCGGCCCGCGCGGCGCAGGAACTCGGCGCGGCGGCGCTGCTGTTCAACTGCAGCCAGCCGGAAGTGATGGAAGCCGCCGTCCGCGCCGCCAAGGACGAATTGGGGCCGGACAGCACCATCCGCATCGGCGTCTATGCCAATGCCTTCCCGCCGATGGCCGCCGATCACGAAGCCAACGCCGGGCTCAGCCCGATCCGCTTGGACCTGACGCCCGAAGGATATGGCAAGTTTGCCGCAGCCTGGAGCGCGGCAGGCGCCTCGATCCTGGGCGGGTGCTGCGGGATCGGGCCGGAGCATATCGCCGCACTGCGAACGAGCGCTGTACATGCCTGACAGCGGGAGCCGCGCCCAGCCTGCCACGACCAAGCCGCCGGGCTGGCCCGACGAAGTGGCACTGGGCGCGCTCCCGCCGGGCGAGACGCTGATAGTCCACGCGCGCCATCTCGGCACCCGCATCGACACACGCGGGCTCGCCGCCGATACGGTGCTGCGCGAACTGGCCGCTGCCGCCGGGCTGACCTTCGCGTTTCGTTATGGCGTCGCGGTCACGTTCTGCACCACGGTCAATCGCATCCCCGCGCTCGACAAGGCGCTCCTCGCGCATGTGCGGGAACCCGCCGAACATCAGGAGATCGAGACGGCCACGGTGCTTATCACCGACGGCGGCAAGGAGCGCGTTGACGACGACGGCGTGATCCACCTCGCCGATGACGAGGAGCCGCGCCTGCTCCTCGTTGCCACCGTGCTGGCGCATTCGGTGATGCTCTCGCGCGACGAAATGCTTGTCTCGGACGTGTTCAATTCGAGTGTGCCCTTGGTCGCGGACTTGCAGGTCAACGGCAAGGCGCGGCTCTCGATCCCCGAATGCATGCGCATGGTCGGCGGGGTGCTCGCTGCACGCCACCGTGTGATGGGCACCGCGCAGGCGGGCGAGCGGCCCGACCTCCTCTGGGACCACCCCGATCTTGACCGGCTCTACACCCGGCTCGAGGCCGAGTACGAACTGGGTGAGCGCGCCGAGGTGCTCGAGCGCAAGTTCGGCGCGCTGGGCGATTTCACCGAAGTGCTGCTCGATATCGCGCAGGACAAGCGCGCGGTGCGCCTCGAGGTCGCGATCATCGCGCTGATTGCCGTCGAACTGCTGCTCTCGATCAGCAAGGCGATCGGCGGCTAGGGCCGACGCTGCCAGAGGATCAAGCCGTCGCCAAGGATCAGGTAGCGCCCGGCCTCGCGGTAATGTGCGCGCATCTCGGCCAGCACAGTCGGCGCGGTGTAGGACCCGTAGTAGAGGCTGGTGTCCGAGCGGGTCAGCACGAACAACGGTCGGCGGGCGAGGAACTCCGCGACGATCTCCTCCTGCGGCCGGCCCAGCGATCCCTGCTCGAAGTATTCGGCGCTGTGGAACGGGAAGGGATACTTTGTCTTGGGGCTCGTGCCGGTGGCCGTGTAGGTCGCGGTCGGACCTGAGAAGACATAGAGCGTGCGACCCTCCCCGCCCGCGTTGATCCGCTGAACCAGTGTCTGAAATTGCGCCTCGTCGGCTCGCCCGCCGGCGATGGCCGCGGGGAAATTGCCGATCACCACGAGCGCGGCGGCAAGCAGCCCCGCGCCGAACCACCCGGCGCGCTGGCGCAGATCGTAGAACGGCACCGCGAGCAGGACCGCGAACGGCGCGAGGAAGGCATAGTAGTAGGCCAGCACGTTGCTGGGGAAGTAGATCGAGGCCAGTGCGCCCACTGCCATCACCGCCACGAGCAGGCTGGCGCGGCGCGGATAGGTCTGGCCGAGGCGGAACCACGCCCAGACCCCCGCCGCGATCATCAGCAGGAACGGTGCGATCACCGTCAGCGTCTTGGGATGGAAGCGCCCGACGCTGACCTTGCGCTGGAAGATCGAGACGAAGTTGGCGAAGACAAAGTCGTCGAAATGGCCGATCGCAGCATACCACGCGGCAATCGCCAGCGTCGGCGCGAGGCCGACCAGCGCATAGAGGCAGGCGCGGCCCAGCACTGGCGACAGGGCGCGGGTGCGGCGCCAGTCCTCGATCAACACGAACAGGGCAAACACCGCGCAGTAGGGCGCGGCCGTATACTTGATCTGGATCGCGAGCCCGCCGAGCAGCATGGCTAGCAGCATCGCCCCGAGCGATCCCGGCCGGACCATCGCGAGATACATCATGCCGAGGCACAGCGGCGCAAACAGCAGCTCGCTCTGCGCCCCTCGGCATCCGAACACCGTCATCGCCAGCAGGTACAGCAGCGCCGCCACCCAGCCCGTCCGCCGGTCCGCCAGCAGCGCGGCGATGCGGTAGGCCAGCCATGCGCCCACGCAGGCGAAGAGGTTCGCCATGACGAGATAGGCCCAGGGCGCCGGGCCCAGCAGGCCGTGCGCGGCGACATAGAGCAGGAACAGCCCGAGCGGCTTGCGGTCCCAGATGTCGACATAGACCAGCTGCCCCTGCAGCATGGCCTTGGCGACATAGGAATAGAACTGCTCGTCGTGGTCGACGACGGGGTTGTCCATCCACCACCCGCGCACCAGCAGCGAGCATGCGGCGATGAACAGCAGGACCGGCACCTCGCGCAGGAGAGCGCGCGCCCAACCGCGCTCCACCGGCGCAGCGGTCATTCGACGGTGACCGACTTCGCCAGATTGCGCGGCTGATCGACGTCCGTCCCCTTGGCCACCGCGACATGGTAGGCCAAGAGCTGCACCGGCACGGCATAGACCAGCGGCGCGATCAGCGGGTGGACCTTGGGCATCTCGATGGTGGCGAGGCAGCCCTCGCCCGCTTCCTCGATGCCCGCCTTGTCGGAGATGAGCACGACCTTGCCGCCGCGCGCGCGCACTTCCTGCATGTTGCTCACGGTCTTTTCGAACAGCGGGCCGGAGGGCGCGAGCACGATCACCGGCACCGCCTCGTCGATCAGCGCGATGGGCCCATGCTTCATTTCGCCCGAGGCATAGCCTTCGGCGTGGATGTAGCTGATTTCCTTGAGCTTCAGCGCACCTTCCAGCGCAAGCGGAAAATCCGGACCGCGGCCCAGATAGAGCACGTCACGTGCCGGGGCGATGAGGTGCGCCATCGCGGCGATTTCGTCGTCGTGGCTCAGCGCGGCATTCAGGGCGGCAGGCGTCTCGGCCAGCTGGTTGACGATATCCGCCTCTTCCGCGCGCGTCAGCCGCCCGCGCTTGACCGCTAGGTGTGCGGCTAGCGCGGCGAGCACGGCAAGCTGGCAGGTGAACGCCTTGGTCGAGGCGACGCCGATTTCCGGCCCGGCGTGCGTCGGCAGCAGCAGGTCCGCCTCGCGCGCCATCGAACTGGTCGGCACGTTGACGACGACCGCGATGGTCTGCCCTTCCGCCTTGCAATGGCGCAGCGCGGCGAGGGTATCCGCCGTCTCGCCGCTCTGCGAAATGAACAGCGCAAGGCCGCCCGGCTCGAGTACCGGATCGCGGTAGCGGAACTCGCTCGCCACATCGATATCGACGGGAAGCCTTGCGAACTGTTCGAACCAGTACTTCGCGACCATGCCCGCATAGAAGCTTGTCCCGCAGGCGACGATGGTCACGCGGCTGATGCTGGTCAGGTCGAAATCGATCTGCGGCAGCGCGACGGTCTGGTCGATCCGGCGCAAATAGCTGCGCAAGGTCTGCGCCACCACGGTCGGCTGCTCGAAGATTTCCTTCTGCATGAAGTGGCGGAACTCGCCCTTCTCGATCGCCGCCGCCGTCGCGCCCGAGGCGACGATGGGGCGCGTCACCTGGTTGTTGTCGACGTCATAAATCGTCGCGCCCTCGCGCGTGATCACCACCCAGTCGCCCTCTTCGAGATAGGTGATGCGCTGCGTCAGCGGCGCCAGCGCCAGCGCGTCGGAACCGAGATAGGTCTCGCCTTCGCCATAACCAACCACCAGCGGCGAACCGAGCCGCGCGCCGATGAGCATGTCATCGTGCTGGCGGAAGGCGATGGCGAGCGCGAAAGCCCCGCGCAGCGTGGGCAGCACGGCTTTGACCGCATCCTGCGGGCTCAGCCCCGCCTCGACCTGCTCCGAAACGAGATGCGCCACCACTTCGGTATCCGTCTCGCTCTCGAACTTGCGCCCCCGCGCGATCAGGGCATCGCGCAGCGGCTTGAAGTTCTCGATGATCCCGTTGTGGACGAGCGCCACTTCCTCCGTTGCATGCGGGTGGGCGTTGGCGGTGTTGGGCGCGCCGTGCGTGGCCCAGCGCGTGTGGGCAATGCCGATGAGGCCCGAGGCGGGATGCCGCACCAGTTCGAGTACGAGGTTATTGAGCTTGCCCTCGGCGCGGCGGCGAATGAGCTGGCCATCCTCCACCAGACAGATCCCCGCGCTGTCATAGCCGCGGTATTCCATCCGGCGCAGGCCATCGACCAGCCGGTCCGCCACCTGTTCCTTGCCGACAATTCCGATAATTCCGCACATGGGGACTGCGCTTTCGCTAAAGAGTGTAGGGGACGCGGATACCCGGCATTTCCGCCGGAAAATCCTTGGTATTGCGGGTAACGAGGACGCGGCCGCGGGTGAGCGCCGTCGCGAGGATGATGGCATCGGGCGATTTCAGCCGAGGCCGTTCGCGCCGCAAGGCCGCGGCGCGTGACGCGATTTCCATATCGATCTCGTCAATGGCGAACCGGTCAAGGAATGCTTCGGTCTCGCGCAAGGTCTGGCCTTCGCCTTTGGAAAGAATCTCGACCCAGGCCATGCGGCTCAGCCACAGCCGCCGCCCTGCCGAAGCCGCGCGCTTGAGCTCGGTCCGCGCGCGGTCAAGCCCAAGCAGCGCGTCGATCACGATGTTGGCATCGAACGCATAGTCGCTCACGCGTCACCATCTTCCGGCTTGCCGGCGGCATGGCGCATGGCCAGATAGACGGCGCGCTGACGATCATCTTCGGCATCGAACAGGTCCGGGAACTCCGCCTTGGTCGCCTCGTAGTCGTCATCCCAGGGGCGCGTCCACGACGCCCGCTCACGCCGCTGCCATTCGACGGAATCGCCGATGTCGGTGCGATGCTTCCACAGGCCGAAGCCGCTATCGATCCAGTCCGTGCCCGCAGATGCGGCCTGCGCCCTGTAGGTCGCCACGGCTTCACGCAGCACCGATGCGCGAGACTTGCCTTGCTCCGCCGCGCGGGCGTCGAGCCACTGGATATCTTCTTCCGGCAGATCAGCAAGGATGCGCGTCATAATGATATCGCGATATCATATCATGATATCATGTCAAGCCATTTGCGGGGCTTGCCACCCTTTCGCCGCACGGTAATCTTGCAGTGGTAAACAAGTCCGTACTGCCGATGCGGGAAAGGGAGCCGAGATGGCCGATGCGTCCACCCTCAAGGTCTATCACCTGCCCGGCGCGTGGGGTCTTCCCACGGTCAGCCCGTTCTGCCTCAAGCTCGATGCCTGGTTGCGGATGACGGGCATCCCGCACGAGAGCATCACCGCGCCCACCCCCTTCGCCGGACCCAAGGGCAAGGCGCCGTGGATCGAACTCGACGGGAAGAAGCTCGGCGATTCGACCTTCATCGTGGCCCATCTGGCGGAGCGGTTCGGCGTCGATCCCGATGCGCACCTCACGCCGGCCCAGCATGGCGTGGCGGTGGCGATCCAGCGCCTGATCGACGAGAACCTCTACTGGACGATGGTCCATGATCGCTGGATGAACGAGGCCAACTGGAAGCAATTCCGCGATATCGTACTCGGCGGGCTTGCCTTGCCCGTCCGCCGGGTGCTTGGCCCCATCGCGCGGCGCGGCGTCAAGAAGCAGCTCGAAGGCCACGGCATCGGCATACATGAACCCGAGGAAATCGCCGCCATCGGCCGGAGGGATGTGAATGCGCTGGCGGCGATCCTCGGTGATCAGGACTGGTTCTTCGGCGATACGCCCAGCACGATCGATGCGGTTGCCTATGCCCAGCTTGTCAACATCTGGCGCGCGCCGTTCGAAAGCGAAGTGCGCCGCGCCATCGGCCAGACGCCCAACCTCGTCGCCTTCATCGACCGGTTTGCGGCGAAGTATTACAGTTGATGGCCCTGAGACAAACCCGCCACAGCGATGAAGGTTGCGTTTGACCGCCCCAACTCCTCCGCCATATCATCTTCCAATCTCAGAGCCAGCGGAGAAGCGAATGGGCGGCCTGCGGTTTGGTATAGGCACTCTCCTCGCAGCCGGTAGCCTTGCCGCTGGCGCAAGCACAGCCTGTGCGGCAGACATGACGCCAGAGCAGGCACAGGCGGCCGTCAATGCTGCCTTCGCCGAACAAAAGCGTGGCAATCTCGAAGGCGTCATTCCGCTGCTCGATCCCGTCATCGCAGCGTTTGAATCGATGCAGGCAAGGAGCGCGACGTTCTGTAGCGAAAATCAAAAGCAGACCCTCGCGCTGCTTCTCACCGCAGCCTCGGATCATAACGAGGGCAAGTCTTCAGCCCCCGGCGGCAAGACCGTTGTGGTCAACGAAGCCTTCTGCATCGCTCTCTTCCTGAAGGGCTATGTCATGGTTGACATGGGCCGGAATGCTGAGGCCGAGACCTTCCTGCGCCGTGCGCACGAGGGAGAACCTCTCAACGCGCATTTCCTCAACGAATACGCCGAGTGGTACAAGATGGCTGGCCAGTGGCAGCGCGCGCATGATCTGTTCGCCGAAGCTCTGGACAAAGCAAGCTACGCTGACGACGAAAGCCAGCCCAAATACCGTGCGCGGGCGCTGCGCGGCATGGGCTATACGGAAATCGAACTTGGCAAGCTGGATGATGCCGAAAAGCACATGCTGGAATCGCAGAAATACGATCCAGACAGCAATGCCGCCAAACACGAGCTCGAATACATCGCCAGACTGCGCAAACACCGAAGCACTTGAATGCCTGGTCAACCCGAACGATTTGCTCGCCACCATTTGAACGTGCACACCGCCGCGCTCGGCCCGTCACGGCCCAGCTCGGCCAGCTTGTCGAGCGCCTCGGCCACGCTCGGGATGTGGCCCTCCGGCACCTCCCACAGCGCCAGCGAAGGCTCCATCGGCTCGAACCACTCGCCCCGCCGCGCCAGCACGCTGCGGTGATCGGCCTGGCGGTAGGCGAAGGCCTCGAGCGAAGGCACATCGCGCCAGACCGAGAGGTTGACGATGAAATCGGCGTCCCCGGCCACCGCCTCGATCGCGGTCGCATCGTTGGCATCGCCCTCACCCACCAGCCGCCACACGAACCCGTCCGCCACGTCGGCCTGCGCGTTCACGTGATCGAGCGCATCCATGAACGACTGGTTGGCGGGGTCCGCCTTGGGGCGGCGGAAGCGGGCGACATTGAGCTGGGCAATCGGCATCGAAATCTCTTGTCAGAGTTCGCGGCGGAAATAGACGACGCGCTCGGTCTCGGCAAATCCTGCGGCGCGGTGGAATGCGTGGCTATCCGCATCATCCTCCAGCGCATCGGAGGCAAATTCGCTGCACTCGTGCGCCCGGCCCCAGTCTGCCACCGCATCGCACAGCCGCCGCGCAAGGCCCTGCCCGCGCGCCGATGCATCGACGTAAATGCCTTCCAGAAACACCACGGGCGAGGTCTCGCACCCGTTCACATAGTCATGCCGCAGGGCGGCTTCCGCAAAGCCGACGACCTTGTCACCATCGAGCGCGACCAGATTGAGCAGGCGCTCCGGCTCGCCCAGCTGTTCCTGCGCCTCGGCGCGATGTTCCGCCGCGGTCAGCTCGTCCCACAGCGCATGGCGCAGCGCCGCCCAGCCATCGAGGTGCTCCTCGGTCGCCGGGACTATGGCATTCACTTGCGCTCGGCCTTCTTCTTCTTCATCGCATCGTGGAAGCGGTCCGCCCAGCCCGGCTTGACCAGCTGTTCGCCGCGCACCAGCCGCAGTTCGCCATCGGCGACATCGCGACTCACCGCGCTGCCTGCGGCGACGATGGCGTCCGCGCCGATCTTCACCGGGGCGATCAGCGCCGAGTTGGAGCCGATGAATGCCCGCTCGCCGATCACCGTGCGATACTTGAAGTAACCGTCATAATTGCAGGTGATCGTGCCCGCGCCGATGTTCGCGCCCGCGCCCACATCGGCATCGCCGAGGTAGGTCAGGTGGTTGGCCTTGGCTCCTGCGTGCAATACCGCGTTCTTCACTTCCACGAAATTGCCGACGCGCGCCTTCTCTTCCAGCACCGCGCCCGGCCGCAGCCGCGCGAAGGGGCCAACCGAAACGCCCGGCTCCAGCCGCGCGCCCTCGATGTGGCAGAAGGCGTGGATCACCACGTTGTCCGCCACCGTCACGCCGGGGCCAAACACCACGTTCTGCTCCACCGTCACATCGCGGCCGAGCACAGTGTCCCAGGCAAACCACACCGTCTCGGGCGCGACGAGGCTGGCGCCGTCCGCCATCGCTTGCAGCCGGCGCTTCTTCTGCCAGCGCGCTTCGGCTTCGGCGAGTTCGGCGCGGCTGTTGATCCCCGCCACTTCGTCGGCGTCGTCCGTCACCACCACCGCGCAGACTCGGCCATCGCCGTTCGCCACGTTGACGATGTCGGTGAGGTAGTATTCGCCTTGCGCATTGTCGTTGCCGACCCGCGCCAGCAGGGCGAACAGTTCGCTCCCGCGCACCGCCATCAGGCCTGAATTGCACAAACGGCAAGCGCGCTCGGCTTCGGTCGCATCCTTGTGCTCGACCATCTTCGTGACCACGCCGTTCTCGGCGATCACGCGGCCATATTGCAGTGCATCCTCGGGCTCGAAGCCCAACACGACCACCGCCGGATTATCGTCACCATGCAGCCGCTCCAGCATCGCACGCATTGTCTCGGTTCGCACGAAAGGAACGTCGCCGTAGAGAATCAGCACATCGCCTGCGAAGCCCGCCAGCGCGCCTTCGGCCTGCTGCACGGCGTGACCGGTGCCGAGCTGCGGGTCTTGCACGGCAAGGTCCGCAGTGCCGCCCAGCGCCTTCTCGAGTTGCTCGCGCCCGGCCCCCACCACGACGACCTTGCGCGCCGGTTCCAGCGCATCGGCGCTGGCCAGCAAGTGCATCAACATCGGCCGCCCGGCGATCGGGTGGAGCACCTTGTGCAGGTCACTTTTCATGCGGGTGCCCTTGCCGGCGGCAAGGACGACAAGAGCGAGCGGAGCGGGAGCATCAGTCATGCGCGTTCCTTGCCAGCATTTCCTTGCAGTTTCCAGAATGCGCCGCCACGGAGCGGGGCATGACGGATTTTCCCTTCCAGATCGTCGGCTTCGACCTCGACGGCACCTTGCTCGACACGGCGGCGGACCTGGCCCATGCCCTCAACCATGCACTGGGCCATATCGGCCGCGAACCCGTCTCGCTCGATCTCGCCCGCACCTTCATCGGCGGGGGCACCGGGCAGATGCTGCGCGCGGCGCTCGCTCATGGCGGCAGCGCAGACGGGATCGACGTGACGGCGCTGCAAGACGTGCTGGTCGGCTTCTATGCCGAGAACATTGCCCGCCACACCGCACTGTTCTCCGGCGGCGAGGCCATGCTGGACGCGCTTGCCGCGCGCGGCGTCCACCTCGCCATCGCCACCAACAAGCGCGAGGACCTTGCCCGCCGCCTGTTCGACGAAATGGGCCTCACCCCGCGCTTCGCCACGATCATCGGGGGCAACACGCTGGGGCCGGGCCGCGCCAAGCCCGCGCCGGACATGCTCCACGAAATGGTGGCGCGCTGTGGCGGCGGGAGGGCTGCATTCGTGGGGGACACGACGTTCGACGTGGGAGCAGCGCGCGCGGCGGGCCTGCCGGTCGTCGCCGTGAGCTTCGGGTTCAACGATCTGCCTGCGCGCGAACTCGGCGCTGACACGGTGATCGACCATTTCGACGAGCTCGTCTCTGCGCTGGAAGCCCTGTCGCGATAGAAAAAGGTGGGGCGCCAGCAGAATATCTGCGCCCCCCGTCCGCCTTGCCATCGTCACACCGCGACGCCACTCTTGGGGCACGCCATTCCCAAGAGGAGATTCATATGTCCGAAGAATACGTGCCGCCCAAGGTCTGGGTCTGGGACAAGGCCAACGGAGGCGCCTTTGCGGGCGTCAACCGCCCCACCGCCGGTGCGCAGAAGGACGTGGAACTCCCGGTCGGCGAGCATCCGTTCCAGCTCTATTCGCTCGGCACGCCCAACGGTCAGAAAGTCACGATCATGCTCGAGGAGCTGCTCGAGCTGGGCATCGCGGAAGCCGAGTATGATGCCTGGCTGATCAAGATCTTCGAAGGCGACCAGTTCGGCAGTGGCTTCGTCGATCTCAATCCCAATTCCAAGATCCCCGCGATGCTCGACAAGAGCGGGCCCGAGCCGTTTCGGCTGTTCGAATCGGGCGCGATGCTGCTCCATCTGGCGGACAAGTTCGGCCAGTTCATCCCCGCCTCAGGCCCTGCGCGCGCCGAAGTGCTCTCGTGGCTGTTCTGGCAGGTCGGCTCGGCGCCGTTCATGGGCGGCGGCTTCGGACACTTCTATGCCTATGCGCCGTTCAAGATCGAATATGCGATCGACCGCTATTCCATGGAAACCAAGCGGCTGTTCGACGTCGCCAACAACCAGCTGAAGAAGACTCGCTTCCTTGCGGGCGACGAGTACACGATCGCCGACATGGCGGCCTATCCGTGGCTGGGCAACATTTACCGCGGCGAAGCCTACGGCGATGCGGCGACGTTCCTTTCGATGCACGAATACGAAGCCGTCGGCCGCTGGGTCGCGGAAATCGACGCGCGTCCGGGCGCCAAGCGCGGCCGCCTCGTCAACACCAACAAGGGCATCCTTGAACGCCACAGCGCGGCCGACTTCGACGCGCTGCCGGAAGGCACGCTTTAAAGCCACTATCCTCCCACATCCGCTCACCCTGAGCCTGTCGAAGGGTGCTGACGCGACCGCCGCGTGTGATGCTTCGACAAGCTCAGCATGAGCGGGTGCAGGGAATGGTGTGAATGAAGAGGGTGCATCTGCCCCATCCGCCCCTTGTCCAATGCAAACCCGCCGCTATAAGCGCGCCACCCTGATGGGGCGTCGCCAAGTGGTAAGGCAGCGGTTTTTGGTACCGCCATCCGCAGGTTCGAATCCTGCCGCCCCAGCCAGCCTTCTGGATATTGCAGCGATGCGCGGCCTGCCGCCGCCCCTAAAGCCCCTCCCGCGTGCGGGCGGGGTCGGGGGTGGGCACGAAGCAAACACCACGCTAGCGTGCGGCGCGATGACCCACCTGCAGCTCAATCCGATCTACGCCGAGATGCCCGTCACCGTGTTCGAGCATATGTCGGGCCTCGCCCGCAGCTTCGGCGCGATCAATCTGGGCCAGGGCTTTCCCGATACGCCGCCGCCCGCGGCACTGACCGCCGCTGCCGTGCGCGCAATGGAAACGCGCTCGCAGCAATACCCGCCAAGCATGGGCGTGCCCGAACTGCGCGATGCGGTCGCCGCCTTCTATAGGCGTGAGCAGGGGCTGGATCTCACCCGTGAGCAGATCGTCGTCACCTCGGGCGCCACCGAAGCCATTGCCGCCGCGATCCTCGCCGTGGTCGGCACTGGCGATGAAGTGCTGCTGTTCTCCCCCGCCTATGATGCCTATGCGCCGCTGGTGCGCCGCGCAGGCGGGGTGCCGGTGTTCGTGCCCCTCGCCCCGCCTGCGTGGGGTTATGACGACGCCGCGATCCGTGCCGCGATCACCCCACGTACCCGCGCGCTGATCCTCAACGATCCGCTCAACCCGACCGGATCGGTCGCCAGCGCGGAGGAACTCGCGCTCCTCGCCCGGATTGCCTGCGAGCACGATCTCGTCGCAATCTGTGATGAGGTATGGGAAGCCGTCCGCTTCGATGGCCTGTCGCACCGCTCGCTGCTGGCCGAGCCTGGCATGGCGGAGCGCACGATCAAGATCGGCTCGGCGGGCAAGATCTTCGGCGCGACGGGCTGGAAAGTCGGCTGGATGGTTGGCGATGCGGCGCTGGCGACCGTTCTCGGCAAAGCGCACCAGTTCCTTACCTTTACCACTCCGCCGATGCTGCAATGGGGCGCTGCCGAAGGGCTGGCCGATCCGGCGATCACCCGGGCGCTCCATGCCGAATGGTCCGCCTCGCGCCGCGTGCTGATCGATGGCCTCGCCGCGGCCGGGTTCAAGGTGCTCGAGAGCACCGCCACGTGGTTCGCCTGTATCGACCTGCCCGCCAGCGGCATCGCATTGGACGACCGCACATTCAGCGAACGCGCGGTGCGTGAGGCTGGTGTGGCCTCGATCCCGCTCTCGGCGCTGTGGGAGGGGGGAGAAGGCGGCCCGAGCACCATCCTGCGTCTGTGCCACTGCAAGCCGCCCGCGATGCTGGAGGACGCCGTCGCGCGGCTGAGCAGGTGGCGCGAGAGCCTCTAGCTCTCCAGCCCAGCCAGCCAATCCGCGATCATCGCGCGGCCCGCCGCAACCGCGCCCGGTCCATGCGCGGCATGCGCTTCACGCAATTCGCCGGCGCAGCGACCCGCTGCAGTCAGGTAGTCGAAGTCCTGCACGATCCAGTCCTCGAAGCGCTCGTCCTCGCCCATCTCGGCATGGAACTGCAGCGCCAGCACATTGCGGCCCTTTCGGAACGCCTGATGCTGATAGAGCGAACTTGAGGCCAACAGCTCCGCGCCCTCGGGCAAGGTGAACGTATCGCCATGCCAGTGCAGCACGGGCACGTCCGCGAGATGGCGCAGCGGCCCTGCCGTGTCGTGGATCGTGACCGGACCGAAGCCGATTTCCTTCACCGGCCCGGCATAGACCTCGGCCCCCAGCGCTGCCGCGATCATCTGCGCGCCGAAGCACACGCCGAGCGTCGGCCGATCCGCCGCGAGCCGCCGCGCCAGCAGCTTCAGCTGGCACGAAATCCACGGATGCGCCTCGCGCTCGTAGACCCCCATCGGCCCGCCCATCATCACCACCAGATCGGGCGAGACGAGATCAAGCGCATGGAAATCCTGATCATCCACATCCACCCGGTCGATCACATAGCCCGCCGCCTCGATCGGCGCGCGGAAGCCCGCGACGCCTTCGCGCGGGACATGGCGGATGATGAGGGCGGATTTCATCGATGCGGCTCCCGAGTCGGAAGCTTATTTCTACTAAAACGATAGACTAAAACCAGCGAGATCAGATTGGCTTCGCGATAGCCGCGCTTTCTGCCTTGCAGGCGCGGCTGATCACAGTGCCATGGCAAACCGCGCCTTGGCTATGAGCGACGCTCCTTCGCGGCGATAGAACGCCATGGCCCGCCGGTTCCACGCAGGCGTCTGCCACTCCATCCGATCTGCGCCGCGTGTCCGCGCCGCCTCCGCCGCCGCCAGCATCAACCTTGGCCCGATGGCCCGTCCACGCTCCGCCGCATCCACATAGAGGCAGTCCAGGTGTCCCCACCAGCGCCCGCGCCATAGAGCAAAGTCCAGCGTGAGCGCAGCATAGCCCACCAGCCCTCTGCCCTGTGCCGCCACGAAAAGCAGGCAGGGCGGTGCCGGATTTGCCAGCAGCTCGGCTAGCGCTTCTCCATCGATCGTCGCCTCTGCCTGCTCGAACAAGGCATGCGCGCGGATCAGCGCAAGCAACGCCGCGTCATCCCCCGGCCGCGCGCGGCGGATGCAGACTTCCATCGCGGTTCAGTCCTCGCTTACCAGCGCAAAGCCTTCGTCCAGCCAGCCGGTGATCCCGCCCGCCATCAGCTTCACCGGCCGACCCAAGTCCGCCAGCCGCAACGCCGCCCGCGCCGCGCCGTTGCAATGCGGCCCGGCACAATAGACCACGAACACTGTATCGGCTTCCCACGCCGCCATCTTCGAGGCGACGATCTTGCCGTGCGGCAGGCTGATCGCGCCCGGCACATGTCCCTTGGCGAAGAGCGCCGGGCTGCGCACATCCAGCAGCACAAAGTCAGGGCCTTCCGCCAGCGAGGCGTGCACGTCCCAGCAATCGGTTTCGAACGTGAACGAGGCGGCAAAGTGCGCGCGCGCGGCGGCGCTCTCGGCGGGGGCAATGGCAGTTACGGCAGTCGGCATGGCGAGGTGCTCCTTTCGCCGCCCGGAATGCCGGATCGGGCGCACCGCTTGCAATTGGCACAGATGACAATATTCGTAAGGATCATGCCAACTGCTCCTACTCCCCTGACCGGCCCGCTGGTCGTCGCCTTGCTTTACGATAGCCTCTGCACCTTCGAGTTCGGCATTGTCGCCGAAGTCTTCGGCCTCGCCCGGCCCGAGATGGGCTCCGGCTGGTACCGCTTCCGCAGCGCCGCGATCGAGCCGGGTCCTCTCACTGCACACGGCGGCTTCCGCATCCTGCCCGATGGCGGTGCTGACCTGCTGGAGGAGGCTGATCTCATCGTCGTGCCTGGCTGGAAAGGCGCCGCCGTACCGGTACCGGAAAGCCTGATCGAAACCCTGCGCGCGGCCCACGGGCGCGGTGCGCGGCTCGCCTCGATTTGCTCCGGCGCCTTCGTACTCGCCGCCACCGGCCTGCTCGATGGCAAGCGCGCCACCACGCATTGGCGCTACGCCGATGCGCTGCGGCGCACCCGCCCCGCGCTCACGGTCGACGAAGCCTCGCTCTATCACGCCGAAGACCGGATATTCACCTCCGCCGGCAGCGCCGCCGGCATCGATCTGATGGTCGAGATCGTGCGCCGCGATTTCGGGCCCGACGCTGCCAATTCGGTCGCGCGCCGCCTTGTCATGCCCGCGCATCGCACCGGCAGCCAAGCCCAGTTCCTCGAGCGACCGGTGCGCCCACGCGGCGATGGGGCGATCCCGGCGCTGCTCGATCACATCCGCGCTGATCTCGCCAGTGACTGGACCATCGCCCGCATGGCGACCACAGTCGGCATGAGCCGCCGCACCTTCGAGCGTCGCTTTGGGGAGGCAACCGGACAAGGCCCCGGCCAATGGCTGGTTACCGAGCGCGTCGAGGCCGCCAAAGACCTCCTCGTGCGCAGCGGCGGCTCCATGGAAACGATCGCTCAGGCGGTCGGCTTCGGCAGCGCCCATGCGCTTCGCCACCATTTCCGCAGCCTCGTCAGCCTGACGCCTACCGCTTATCGCCGCGAACACGCCATCGCCGCTTGAAACGTCAGAGCCCCAGCTTCTGCCAGAAATCCTCGGCCGATAGCGTCCGTTCGCCTGTCGCGGTTTCGCCAAACAGACGCCACGAGGGATGCGGCATGCGCGCTGTGGCAGCGTTGGCAACAGGGGCAGGCTTGTGGACACGGCGGGGGTGGCCCGAAACTCTCGTCATCATCGTATCTCCTTGGATCGGAACACGAATCTGGCGAGGCCGCCTCAGTCCGTGCGCTTTAGCCGTTGGTGACGCGGAGCAAGCTGACATCCATCAAAAGCCGCGGTGGCGCCGGGGACTTGGGAGAGGGGAGAGGACGCATCCCCGGCGCACATTATTTCTCTACTTTATTGCTTGAGTTTTGTCCCGACAGGATTTCTGGAGCACCCGAAAGTTTTGCTTCAGGCCCATGCAGAAAGGCCCGCCGCGCGATCGTGTCGCACGGCGGGCCAGCTTTCCTCCCCAGGAAAGTTGCGTGTGGGGCGCAGAGGGGGCCTCAGCGGCCCATGGCGCTCCCGAGCCGGTGGTAGAGGTGCGAGAACTTCACCGATTCCGGCTGGTCCTCGATCACCTTGAGGTAGTGCAGCACCGCCTCGCGGATGAGCTTGAAGTCTTCGGTGGAAAGGACCGCACGGGCCCGGGTCGGTTCAGCCATTGTCGTTGCTCCTCTCTTAAGCCGCGAACTGGTTCATGGTGTTGTGCGCGCCGCCCGCCTTCAGGGCCGCTTCGCCGGCGAAGTATTCCTTGTGGTCGTCGCCGATGTCCGAGCCGGCCATGTTCTGGTGCTTCACGCAGGCGATGCCCTGGCGGATTTCCGCGCGCTGGACGTTCTTGACGTAGCCCAGCATGCCCGCCTCGCCGAAGTATTCCTTCGCCAGGTTGTCGGTGCTGAGCGCCGCGGTGTGATAGGTCGGCAGCGTGATGAGGTGGTGGAAGATCCCCGCCTCGCGCGCCGCATCGCGCTGGAAGGTGCGGATGCGCTCGTCGGCCTCGTCGGCCAGTTCGGTGCCGTCGTAGTCCACGCTCATCAGCTTGGCGCGGTCATAGGCGCTCATGTCGCGGCCTTCAGCGGTCCAGGCGTCGAACACCTGCTGGCGGAAGTTCAGTGTCCAGTTGAAGCTGGGCGAGTTGTTGTAGACCAGCTTGGCGTTCGGGATCACTTCGCGGATGCGGTTCACCATGCCGCCGATCTGGCCGATGTGGGGCTTCTCGGTCTCGATCCAGAGCAGGTCGGCGCCGTTCTGCAGGCTCGTGATGCAATCGAGCACGCAGCGGTCCTCACCGGTGCCGGGGCGGAACTGGTAGAGGTTCGAAGGCAGGCGCTTGGGGCGCAGCAGCTTGCCGTCGCGGCTGATCAGCACATCGCCGTGGCCAAGGTTCGCCGCATCGACTTCCTCGCAATCGAGGAACGCGTTGTACTGGTCACCGAGGTCGCCCGGCTCCTTCACATAGGCAATCTGCTTGGTGAGGCCGGCGCCGAGGCTGTCGGTGCGCGCCACGATCACGCCGTCTTCGACGCCGAGTTCCATGAACGCATAGCGGACAGCGCGGATCTTCGCGAGGAAGTCCTCGTGCGGCACGGTGACCTTGCCGTCCTGGTGGCCGCACTGCTTTTCGTCCGAGACCTGATTCTCGATCTGGATGCAGCAGGCGCCCGCCTCGATGAACTTCTTGGCGAGCAGGTAGGTCGCCTCGGCATTGCCGAACCCGGCGTCGATATCGGCGATGATCGGCACGATGTGGGTTTCGTACTCGTCGATCTTGTGCAGAAGGCGGTGGACGCCGACCGCGTCGCCCGCAGCCTTCGCGGCATCGAGCTCGCGGAACAGCATGCCCAGTTCGCGCGCATCGGCCTGGCGCAGGAAGGTGTAGAGTTCCTCGATCAGCGCCGGAACGCTGGTCTTCTCGTGCATCGACTGGTCGGGCAGCGGACCGAACTCGCTGCGCAGCGCGGCGACCATCCAGCCCGAAAGGTAAAGGTAGCGGCCCTTGGTCGTGCCGAAGTGCTTCTTGATCGAGATCATCTTCTGCTGGCCGATGAACCCGTGCCAGCAGCCGAGCGACTGCGTGTACTTGGCAGGGTCCGCATCGTAGGCGGCCATATCGGCGCGCATGATCTTGGCGGTGTAGCGCGCGATGTCGAGCCCGGTCTGGAAGCGGTTCTGCAGACGCATCCGCGCCACCGAGGCGGCGTCGATCCCATCCCAGGGCTTGCCATAGGGCGCGATCGCCTTGGCGGCTTCGTTGATGGTCTGCGAGTAGGTCATGGTCGTCCGCTTCCTGTTGGGGGTAGGCTTGTGAGCCCCGGCTAGACCCGCAAAAGCACACACGAAACCCGCAGCGCGGTCATGTTGTCAAACTTTACAGAATATGCTTGTAAAGTTGTACAGCCTAGACTCGGGCTGCACAGGAACCTGACAAGCCATGGAATCGCGCCCGCTCTACCTCGGCCCCCGGCTCAAGCGCTTGCGCCGCGAACTCGGCCTCACCCAAGCCGTGATGGCGGAAGACCTCGCGATTTCGCCCAGCTACATCGCACTGCTCGAACGCAACCAGCGCCCGCTGACGGCGGACCTGCTGCTGCGACTCGCCAAGGCCTACAAGCTCGATGTCAGCGAACTCGCGGCGGACGAACGCGACGACTACGCCCGCCGCCTCTCGGACGTCCTCAAGGACCCGATCTTCGCCGAGATCGACCTGCCCGCGCTGGAAGTGGCCGACGTCGCCACGAGCTATCCCGGCATTACCGAGGCCATGCTGCGCCTCCACACCGCCTACATGCGCGAACAGCAGGCGCTCGCAGGCTTGCGCGGCGGTGCCAGCACCGAGGCCGACCCCCTCGCCGAAGCGCGCCGCTTCGTGGCCCAGCGCCGCAACTACTTCCCCGCGCTCGACAGCAAGGCCGAAGCGCTTGCCGAGGAGATCGAGAAGCTGGGCGGCCTGCAGGAAGGCGGACTTGCCGAGTATCTGCGCAGCCAAGGCCTGCGCGTGCGCCTGATGCCCGCCGAGATCATGATGGACGCGCTGCGCCGCTATGATCGCCATGCCGAACAGCTGCTGATCGACGAGGCGCTGGGGCCGCAAGCGCGGCGCTGGCAGATGGCGCTGCACATCGCCTACACCGCCTTGCGCAGTGAAATCGCGGCCATGGTGCGCGGCGCCAGCTTCTCGAGCGAGACCGCCGCGCAGCTCGTCCGCCGCGCGCTCGCCGCCTATGGCGCCGCCGCGCTCATCATGCCCTACGATCGCTTCGCCCGCGCGGTGGAGGCGCGCGCCTACGATATCGAAGCGCTTTCAGGCCAGTTTGGCGCCAGCTTCGAGCAAGTCGCGCACCGCCTCACCACGCTCAATCGCCCCGGGCAGGAGCGCGTGCCGTTCTTCTTCATCCGCGTCGATGCAGCGGGCAACGTCTCCAAGCGGCTCGACGGTGCGGGCTTCCCCTTTGCCGCGCACGGTGGCGGCTGCCCGCTGTGGACGCTCCACGATTGCTTCCGGCGTCCCGGCGAAGTGCTCACCCAGTGGCTCGAACTGCCAAACGGCGAGCGTTTCTTCAGCGTCGCGCACAGTGTCACCTCGGGCGGCGGCGCGCATGGCAAGCCGGCCGTGCGGCGCGCGATTGCGCTCGGCTGCACCGCCGAGCATGCCCCCAAACTGATCTACGCCCGCGGCGAACAACCCGCGGCCACTCCCATCGGCGTCACCTGCCGCCTCTGCAACCGCGCCACCTGCACCGCGCGCGCCGAACCGCCGCTGGGCCGCGAGATCCTGCCGGACGACTACCGCAAGACGCCCGAACCATTCGTGTTCGCGGAGAGCTGAAGAACCCCTCCGACCTGCCTGACGGCAGGCCACCTCCCCACTTGCACTTCGTGAAAATGGGGAGGGAGAAAGTCCTCTCCATTTTTCCCGCAGGGACAAATGGGGAGGTGGCAGCCCCGCTCATCCTGAGCCTGTCGAAGGAAGGGCTGACGGAGGGGCATTTCTCTTTTCCCGCACACCCCCTTGCGCAAAACCAGATTGACGCAGCCCGCATGCCCCCCGAAGCTTCCGGAAAGGGAAAAACAGGGGGCAAGCCACATGATCACACGCCGCACTCTCATGGCAGGCCTCGCCGCCGCAGCTGCGCTCCCGCGCTGGGCTTATGCCGCCGCGCCTGCAGACGGCGTCGATCCCGCGCTGGTGCAATTCATCAAGGGCCTGCCCAAAAGCGAATACCACGTGCACCTCGAAGGCACGCTCGAGGCGGAAATGAAGTTCGCGCTCGCCAGGCGCAACGGGCTGGGCCTGCCCTTCGTCGATGTCGCCGCGATGAAGGCGAGCTACAACTATCACGACCTCGCGAGCTTCCTCGCGATCTACTACGACGGCATGAAAGTGCTGCTGAAAGAGCAGGACTTCCGCGACCTCGCCTATGCCTACCTCGCCAGGGCCGCGGCGCAGAACGTCATCTATACCGAGATGTTCTTCGATCCGCAGGAGCACCTCAAGCGCGGCGTGCCGATGGAAGCGGTGATCATGGGCATCACCCGCGCGCGGCGGGAGGCGGAGACCATGCTGGGCATCCGCTCGCAGCTCATCCTTTGCTTCGTGCGCGATTCCTCGGCCGAAAGCGCCATGGCTGCGCTCGATGCGGCGTTGCCGTTCAAGCAATATCTCGTCGGCGTCGGGCTCGATTCAGATGAAGCCGGGCACCCGCCCGAAAAGTTCGCCGCCCACTTCGCCAAGGCTCGCGCCAACGGCCTCCACGTGACAGCGCACTGCGATATCGATCAGCCCGGCACGCTCACCAACATCCGCACCGCGCTGGTCGACCTCAAGGTCGACCGCATCGACCATGGCGGCAATATCGTCCAGTCGCCGGAACTGGTCGCCATCGCGATACAGCGCAGCATGTATTTCACCGTCTGCCCCACCTTCTCCGGCACCTTGCGCAAGGGCCTTGACCAGCCGGTCGATGTCGTGCGTGCGATGCTCGATGCGGGCCTCAAGGTGACTATCTCGTCCGACGATCCAGCATACATGGCGAGCGAATACATCAACGACGTTCTGCTGCGCGCGGTCACCCGCAGCAATCTCAGCCGCGCCGAACTCGCGCAGATCGCCCGCAACGGCTTCGAGGCGGCCTGGTTGCCGGAGGCGGACAAGCGCCTTCTGCTTGCCCGCCTCGATGCCTACCTCGCCTCGGCGTGAGGCTCAGATGATCTCCTCCAAATCGATCATGAAGGGCCTGCCGGGGAAGGGCGCGATCGAGCCGAACAGCGCATCGACCGGCCCGGCGGGCGAGCGGAACGGATAAAGCTCGCCCAGTTCCCCGCGCCGCGGCTCGACCGCATAAGTCGCGATGGCCTTGCCGCCGAAGTCGGTGATCGAGATGAACGGCGCGAGCACCGCCTTGCCCGGCCCCCGCCCGCCGAACCCGGCAGCGTTGAACGAGACCGCGCCGCCGACCGGGTCCTTGAGGCGGCTGTCGGTGAAACTGTACTGCACCTCGCCGGTCGGCCAGGCGAAGGTCACACGGCGGTCGCCCCGGCTCACCAGCCACAGATCGTCGCCCGCCGCCGTCGAGGTGCCGTTGACGAAGGCGAAGCGCGGGTTGCGTCCGGCCTTGAACGTGCCCAGCGGCTCGGCCGGCACGCTCGGCCCCACGGGCGACTTCGGGAACATCAGCCCCTGCACGTTGAAGATGCGCACCGTGCCATCCATCGCGGCGACGAACGCGCGGCTGCGCGCGAGATAGCGCTCGGGCTCGCTGTTCGACCAGGCCTCGCGCGGGCTGCGCCGCCCCAGCCGCTCGAAGATATCGGTGCTGCGATCCGAAAGGGCGCCCCGCACCTGCAGCCCCGCGTTGACACTCGTCGGCTGCGATACCGTGATCGTCGAGACCACACGCGGACGCTGGCTGGGTTTGACGGCAAAGGTATAGGGCCACTTCGCCGGGTCCGTGGTGCTGGCATCGACGGTCCGGTCGTAGTTGCGCTGAGAGGTGAGATACATCGAGCGGTAGTATTGGTAGAGCGGCGTCATATCGACGAACGCCACCTTGTTCTCGGCGCGCGAGGCGACCACTGCATAGCCGCCCGACGCCGTCTGGCTCCAGTCCGGATCGGGAATGCCGTCCGCCCCGAAGGGCGGATAGATCGGATTGATCTTGCTCCAGATCGCCCGTGCCGATGCCCTCGCCAGATCGCCGCGCGCCGGGTCATCGTTCGCACCATACCCCCGCGGGTTGCCCAGAACGAGGTTGTTGGACACATCGAGACTGGTCGGCGCGGCGAAAGGCAGGTTCACCATGCCCAGCAGCTTCATCCCGCGATTGGTCCATGCGCCCGGCAGACCCCAGTACCAGCGCGTGTTGGGCGTCTGCTCGGGTGATCCCACCGCCATCTCGCGCGGACGCAGCGCGATGAAAGCGAGCCTGCCCGATACGGTGTTGGTATCCCACACCGAAACGACAAGAAACTCGTTGTACGGCGTCACCGCCATCGCGGTCGGCACCATGCCCTTGGGCAATTGCAGCGGCGTCGCATCGAACAGCTCGGGCGCCGAGTTACCGATGATCATCGGCACGATCGTGCCGTCCTTGAACGCGGCGAAGCTGATCTGGCTGGCATTGGCGCGCCCGCGCGCGATGACGACCGGGACCAGCGGCAAGTCGGGCCGCGTGGTCTCGACCAGACGCCGCACCTGGCTGTTGTAGGGCTGCGCGATCCCGTTGCGGTTCCACCAGTCGGGATACCACGAGGCGATCATGCGCATGCACAGGCCCCCTTCGGTGTTGCGGAAGCGCCGCGCGTTGAACACGGCTCCATCCGCGCCGCGCGTGTTCGCGACGCCGAAGCGGAAATCGGGATCGAGCGGATTGTCGGGCAGGAATGCCTGCTGACCGCCAACCAGCCAGCCCGCCCCGTCGAGCCCGCGTGCCAGTTCCTCCTCGTCGCTGCGCGGCAGCTGGCTAGGCGGCAGGCACTTTTCAGGCTCGCCCGGATTGTTCGCAGGCAGGATGCCGAAAGGCCATAGGCCCTGCCCGCTGGTCATGTCCGGGCCCCACAAGGTCGGCGCGGGTGCTTCACCGGTATGATCGAAATGCTCATATTTCGGCCCGAGCCGGTAGTCGACCACGTCCGGATCGGTGATATGCGCAGCAAGGAAGCGGTACTCCGCCGCATTGATCCCGCCCGCCGGCGTCAGCAGCCGCTCGCGGAACACGCCGGCCGCTGGCGCCGCGCCGACTACCACGCGCGTGGTCGACCGGCTGATCACCGCGCCGCTGGCGTTGAGCGACTGCAGTTCGAACATGTAGGTCCCCGGCGCCACGAACCGCGCGGAGGTGACGACGCTCGCCGGATCCGTGAGCGCGACTCCCGCCGCCGTCCCGATCACCACCCATCTTGCACGCACGCCATCGATGCGGCCCGTCAGCGTCACTTCGTTGGTCGGCAGGGTAATCACCTGCGTCTTGCCGGCATATGTGGGCAGGGTGGTGGTCGCCGTCTGCGCATGAGCGGTTCCCGCCATGGGCAGGGCCAGCGCGAGAGCGCAGCAGGCAAGGGGCAGGGCCGCGCCAGAACGGCGCAGACCCGGGCGGCAGTCCCAGAGTCGGTGCATCGGATCATACCTCAGATCACACCGCGCGCGTTCTCCACCACGCGCGGCAGGCTCGCCGCCGTTCCTTGCTAATGCGCTGCCGGTAAACGGAAATTGACGAGTTCACTGAATGCGGCAGCAACCAGATTTCAAGCGCCAGATCTCAAGCGCCAGATCTCAAGCGCCAGATCTCAAGCGCCAGATCTCAAGCGTAGGCGCGGTCCAGCCTCACTGCCACCGGCATCGCCGCCACGATCGCCAGCGCGCAGATCACCCCGCCGACTGGCCCGATCAGCGTATAGGCGCCAAAGCCCTGCGCCATCGCGCCTGCAGCAAGGCTACCGAGGCTTTGCGCCAGCAGCCAGGTGCCCGAAGTCATCACCGCCAGCCGCTCGCCGCCGGGCTGCGCATAAGCGAGGCGGATCAGCAGCGGGTAGGTCAGGAACCAGCTGACCATGAACACCACGAACGCCGCGCCGAACGCCAATGCGCTGCCCATCGTCGTCAGGAGGCTGCACATCAGCGCGCAAAGGCCCAGCGCCGCCGCCAGCGGCCACGCGCGCGGCAGGCGGCCGATCACCAGCGCGAGCCCGGCATTCCCAACCGCGCTCGCGAGCACGGCGACGCTCTGGTACAGTCCGAACTCGGTCGCCGGGATGCCGATGGCATGCGCGGTACGCTCGATGAAGGGCCAGATCGCAAGCGATCCGAACGAGAAAAGCGCCATTGCCGCCAGCACGCGATAACCGTCTGCGCCCAGCGGCGGTGCGCCAGTCGTGGCTTCATCGACATCGCCCTTGCCCCCTGGCAGCAGCAGCGCGCACAGGCCGAACAGCACCGAAATCCCTGCCAGCCCGAAGAACATGCCCTGCGCCCCGTAGTCGCGCCCGATCAGCGGCACCAGAATGGCAATGCCGGCATACAGCAAAGTCTGCACCGCGATGCCCAGCGAGATCCACCGCGCCGGATTGCCCGTCCGCCCCGCCGCCAGATTGAGCGCGCTGTTCATCAGGCCAAAGCCCAGCCCCGTCCCGATGCGCCCGGCAAACAGCAGCGCATAGGCCCCCGTCAGCGCCGAGCCGGCCTGTGCCGCGATCACCACCACGCTCGCCAGCATCGCCAGCACCCGCGCATCGAGATGCCGCGCACGCGGCGCGACGAGGAACATCGCGGCCGCATAGCTCAAGGTCTCGGCCATGTTCCATGCGCCCATCGCGAACGGCGTGAAACCGAACTTGTCCATCAGGCCGCCGACGAGATAGGTCGTGAAATTGTTGCCGATGTGTGCTGCGGCGGTAGCCGCGCCGATGCCGATCAGGGTGGGGAGGAAGGGGAAAGTCCCTCTCGCGGTGCTGTGCGCGCTGCCTTGCGTCGTATTCATCGGCGAGAGAGGTGGCACGCCAGGCCGCAGGTAGCAATGCGGGCACGCCTTGTTTTACGGTTGTCCAAGCAATCGATACGCCATATTCTATCGATTGATGACGTGTTTCCGCCCAGACCTGATCCACGGCCGGCGCCCGGCGTCGTTCCGCTATGGCAAAGTGCAGGACTGGCGCCCGCCGCCACGCAAGGACTGATCTGCCGAACCGCGATCACTCTTGCGACACGACGGGATGTTCCCATGAAGATTTCTGCTCTCAAGGTGCGGCCTGACGCCCTCCTCGCCACATGGTCACCGGAAGGCCACGCCGTTTATCCCGCGCTCTGGCTGCGCGACAATTGCCCCAGCGCCTTCCATCCGCAGACCGAAGAGCGCGTGCTCGATCTGCTCTCGCTCGACGATGAGCCGGTCCTCGTCCTCGCGGAACAGACCGGCGAGACCGTGATCCTGCACTATCGCGATGGGCACGTCAGCCATATGCCGGTTCACGTGCTCGCCGCGCATCGCCCGGGCCGCCGCGCCGCCGATCCCGCCGCCATTGCTCCCCGCCTGTGGCGCGCCGATCTCACTCCGACTGGCCTGCCGCGCCATGCCGCCAACCGCATTCTAGAGAACGACTGCGAACTGCGGGCGTGGATGCAGGATACCGCCGCGGTCGGCCTGTCGATCGTCGACAGCCTCGACGACCGGATCGACGCCGGCGTCGACATCGCCTGCAAGATCGGCTTCCTGCGCGAAACCAACTTCGGCATGACCTTCGAGGTCGTCAGCAAGCCTGATCCCAACAACCTGGCTTACACCGCTGTGACCTTGCCGCTGCATACGGACCTGCCGAATCAGGAAGTGCCGCCGGGCTTCCAGTTCCTCCACTGCCTTGCCAACGAAGCGGAAGGCGGCGGCTCGTTGTTCGCCGATGGCTACGCCCTCGCCGAAGACTTGCGCGCCAAGGACCCGGAGGCGTTCCGCCTGCTCAGCGAAGTCGCCATCCCCTTCCGCTTCCACGACCGCGATGTCGATATCCGCACCCATGCGCCGGTGATCACGCTGGACCGCGCCGGGAAGGTCAGCGAAATCCGCTGGAACGCACACATCGCCGCCACGTTCGACATGCCCGCGGACATCATGCCCGCCTACTACCGGGCCTACCGCGCCTTCATGGCGATGACGCGCGACCCGGCGTACCAGCTCACTTTCAAGCTCAAGGCGGGCGAGATGATCGTGTTCGACAACCGCCGCGTGCTCCACGGGCGCGAGGCGTTCGATCCCTCGACCGGCTTCCGCCATCTCCACGGCTGCTACGTCGATCGCGGCGAATTCAACTCGCGGCTCAGGCTGCTGGCGCGTAGAACCCACTGAGCGCCTCCTGGTCGGGGGCGTGGCCACAATAGGAACCCGCAGCCATGTCCTCCGCCAATCCCGTCGCGCTCATCATCGGCATGGGCCCCGGCCTTTCCGCAGCACTGGCGCAACGCTTTGCCGCCGGCGGCTATGTCATCGCCGGTTTCGCGCGCAGTCCGGAGAAGTCCGCCGCCCTCGCGGCCGAACTGGCCGAGCAGGGCCACAAGCTCGATCTGCGCGCCGTCGATGCGGGGGATTTCGCCGCGCTGGCTTCAGCTGTGCGTGCGGTGGAGGACCAGCTCGGCCCGGTCGAGGTGCTGGTCTACAACGCCTACAGCGCCACCCCCGCAGTCCCCTCGCAGATCCCGCTGGATGCCCTGGTTGCCGATTTCCGCGTCAATGTCGGCGGCGCGCTGGCGGCGGCGCAGGCCGTGCTGCCCGCCATGCAGGCACGCGAAAAAGGCTCGATCCTCCTCACCGGCGGCGGCCTTGCACTCGATCCCACCGGCTGGCTGCCCGCCGCATCTCTCGCCGTGGGCAAGGCCGGCATCCGCAATCTCGCCCAAAGCCTGCACAAGGAAATGGAGGGAAGCCCGATCCGCATCGGCACGGTCACTGTCACCGGCCAGATCCTCCCCGGCACGCCGCTCGCACCCGAAACCATCGCTCAGCGCTTCTGGGAGCTGCACAGCAAGCCCGCCCCTGCGCCCGTGGAAGTCATCCTCTAAACGCGCAGCTTGTCCCCGGCCCCCTCGCCCGCTATCGGCGCGCTTCCTTGCCGCTGCCCGAAAGCCGTCCGCCTTGGCCACGCTGATTCCGCTTGCCGATATCGATCCTGCGCTGATCGAGGACGTGCTCGACGCCGCCTTCGGGACGGACCGTTTCGCGCGCACGGCCTACAAGGTGCGCGAAGGGACTGACTGGCTCCCCGGCCTGTCCTTCGCCGCGCTCGATGAAGGCGAGCATATCGCGGGCACGATCCAGTGCTGGCCGGTTGCGCTGACTGACCCGAACGGCCGCGCGCACCCGATGATCATGGTCGGCCCGGTCGCCGTGCTCCCCGGCCTGCAGGGGCAGGGCTATGGCAAGGCGCTCGTCACCGCCAGCCTCACCGCGATCGATCCGCGCGCGCCGCTGCCGCAGGTGATGATCGGTGATCTCGATTACTACGGCCGCTTCTTCGGGTTCTCCGCCGCGAACACCTGCGGGTGGAAGCTCCCCGGCCCGTGGGACCCGTCGCGCCTGCTCTGCCGGACCGCCAATCCTGCCGTCCTGCCCGCGGAGGGCATGCTCGGCCCTTGGCGCGGCTGATCTGATCTGGCATCGGCGGAGCGTGCCTTACGAACCGCCTGCCGATCTCGCCAAACTCTCGCTCGCCGAACTGGCCGAAGCTGTGGCCGCGCGCCGCCTGCCGCCGCTTGCCAGCTGGACTCCGGTGCGCGAGGGCGACAGCCACATGCGCATTGCCGCGGACGGTACATGGTTCCACGAAGGTGGCCGGATCACGCGCCCGGCCATGGTCCGCGCCTTCTCCGGCCTGCTCACCCGCGACGATACTGGCCAACACTGGCTGATGACGCCTTACGAGCGCCTCTCCATCGAGGTGGATGACGCCGCCTTCATCGCCACCGACATGGAAGTGCGCCACGACGAGGCAGGCCGCCCGGTCATCGCCTTCCGCCTCAACACCGACGACGTGGTGCTCGCCGGCCCGGATCATCCGCTGATCGTGCGCGGCACCGCCGACGTCCCGGCCTACTACCTCGCCGTGCGCCATGGCACCGAGGCACGGCTCAACCGCAGCACCTACGGCCAGCTGATCGACCACGCGCTGACGCTTTCCGAGCCCGAAGCTCTCGCCGTCGAAAGCAGGGGCGCCCGCTTCGCCCTGCTCCCCGCATGAGCCTGCGCGCGCGCCTTGCCGAGCTGTTCGACGTGGGCCACGCGGCGCCGGTGCCCCCGGCCTATGAGGATTGGCGCCCGCTCCCCGATACACCGCTGCGCCCCGCCGCCGTGCTGATCGCCGTCACGGACCGACCCGATCATCCCGAAGGCCCCGGCGTACTTCTCATCCACCGCCCATCGCATATGCGCGCGCATCCCGGGCAGGCGGCGTTTCCCGGCGGCAAGCTCGATCCCGGCGAAACACCCATTGAGGCCGCCCTGCGCGAGGCGAACGAAGAGCTCGGCATCGATCCCGCGCTTGTCGACGTGATCGGCGCGACTGACCAGTACCGCACCGGCACCGGCTACGACATCACGCCCGTCCTCGCGATGGTCCCGCCCGACCTGCCGATCCAGCCCAATCCCGCCGAAGTCGCCGGCTGGTTCGAGCCGCCGCTGGGCTTCGTGCTCGATGCAGAAAACCACGTCCGCCACACCGGCGAATGGTCCGGCCGGCGCGGCAGCTACATCGAGATCCTGTGGCAGGAGCACCGCATCTGGGGCGTCACCGCCGGGATCATCGCCAATCTGGCGCAGCGGATCCGCTGGCATGGCTGACGCCCGCCTCCCCGCTGCCGACTGGACCCAGCGCGAGGACCTCGCCTCACTGGTGGCCGCGCTCGATCCTCACGGCAAAGGCCTTGTCCGCTATGTCGGCGGTGCGGTGCGCGATACGCTGCTCGGCATCGCGGTGAAGGACATCGACATGGCGACTCCGCTCGAGCCGCCTGCGGTGATCGAGCACCTCGCCGCAGCTGGCATCCGCAGCGTGCCCACTGGCCTCGCTCACGGCACCGTCACCGCCGTGCTGGAAGGCGGACCGGTCGAGATCACCACCTTGCGCCGCGATGTTGCCACCGATGGCCGCCATGCCACCGTAGCCTTCTCGCAATGCTGGCAGGAAGACGCCGCCCGCCGCGATTTCACGATCAACGCGCTCTATGCCGATCCGAGGGACCTCACCGTCCATGACTACTTCGGCGGCCTCGACGACCTCGATGCACGCCGCCTGCGCTTCATCGGCGATGCCGAGCAGCGCATCCGCGAGGATTACCTGCGCATCCTGCGCTATTTCCGCTTTCAGGCCCGCTTCGGCTCGCTGCCCGCAGACGCTACCGCCGAAGCCGCCTGCAGCGCGCTCGCCCCCGGCCTCAAGGGCCTCTCGCGCGAACGCATCGCCAGCGAGCTCTTGCTGCTCCTCGCCCTGCCCAATCCCGCCCCCACGGTGTCACGCATGGCTGAACTGGGCGTGCTCGCAGTAATCCTGCCCGAAGCAGACCCCGCCGCGCTGCCCCCGCTCGTCACTGCCGAGCAGGCCCAAGCCATCGTGCCCGAACCCCTGCGCCGCCTCGCCGCGCTGCTCCCCGCCGAGCCTGCACTCGCCGAACAGGTCGGCGCGCGCCTTCGCCTCTCCATCGCCCAGCGCAAGCACCTCGCCACGGTTGCCGCGCGCACTGTCCCTGAAGAAGCCGCGCGCCCGCTGGCCTACCGCGTGGGCCGCGAAGCCGCACGCGATCGCCTGCTGATCACAGGCGGCGACATCACCCCGCTCGCTGGCTGGGATATCCCGCAGTTCCCCCTCAAAGGCGGCATGATCGTCGCGCGCGGCATCACCGCCGGCCCCGAAGTCGCCCGTATCCTTCGCACCGTCGAAGCGCAGTGGGTCGAGGAAAAATTCCCCGATGAAGCGCGCGTAATGGCGCTGCTCGATGCGGAAATTGCGGGGCGTTCAGGCCCCGTCTGAGCCCTTCCACTCGCGCCGCTCTTCCGCAGCGCGCAGCACTTCATAGGCGGTCTGCAGCTTCAGGAACTCGGCTGCGGCTTCCTTGTCGCCCGGTCGCACATCGGGGTGGACTTCCTTGGCCTTGCTGCGCCACGCCTTGCGCACCGCCTCGAAGTCGGCGTCGACCTCAAGCCCCAGCGCTTCCAGCGCGCGCATCTCGTCGCGGCTGCGGCTCCCGTCGCCGGGACCGGCCCAGGCCTGATAGGCCGATTGCGCATAGCCCGAAGCCTCGCCGCGCTCGGCCTTCTCGCGCAGTTCGGCTTCTTCCTTGTCGAGCCCTTCGAAGTAGTTCCAGCCCTGGTTGTATTCCGAGGCGTGGGCCACGCAGAAGTACCAGCGCTCAGGGCTGTTGGGCGATTTGGGCGCCGGACACTCGCCCTTTTCGTTGCAGCCAGCGCGGTCGCACAGGCGCACAGGGGCAGCTTCGCGCGCGCTTTCATAGCCGCGCCACCGGGGGAACCCCCAGTCTGCCGATCTGCCCTGCCGTGCCACCCCTGCGGTCCCGCGTCCTCGCTTACTCGACCGTGACGGTCACCGCGCGGCGGTTCTTGGCCCAGCTCGCTTCATCCGAACCCAGCGCGACAGGCCGCTCCTTGCCATAGCTCACCGTGGTGATGCGCGAGGCGTCGATCCCGAGGCTGACGAGATAGTTCTTCGCCGCATTGGCACGGCGCTCGCCGAGCGCGAGGTTGTAGTCCCGCGTGCCGCGCTCGTCGGCGTGGCCTTCCACGGTCACGCGCTTGCCCGGATAGCGTGCCAGCCACTGCGCCTGGCTCTGCAGGATGCCCTGATCCTCGCTGTCGATGTTGTAGCGGTCGGTGTCGAACAGGATCGTGTCGCCCAGCACCGAAGCCATGAAATCAGCGCGGCTGCCCGGCACCGGCCCCGACGGCGTGGTTACCGGCGGCGGCGGGGTCGTCGTGGTCGTCGTTGCACCGCTCGGCTGCGGCGGCAGTTCCTTGGGCTTGGTGGCACAGCCCGCCAGCGCGAGGCCGGAGGTGAGCAGCAGGGCAGTCAGAATCTTGCGGTTCACGAGGCTGTCTCCTTTGGTCATTCAGCGCCACAGTGCATTGCACAAGGCGAATCGGCAATCAGTTTTGCCACCGGTTTATGGCAATACCGGGCCCCACGCCGGGTCCGAGGCATCAACCGGCGTGTTGAGCTTGCGCTCGTTGCGCCCGGTCAGGTCCACCTGCCAGATCGAGGTCTTGCCGCTGGTCTTGGCGGTGCGGAAGAATTGCACGATGCGCCCGTTGGGCGACCACGTCGGCGCTTCGTCCTGCCAGCTGTCGGTCAGGTAGCGCATGTCGCCTCCGCCCGGGTTCATCACCGCGATGCGCAAGTTGCCCGCGATATGCGTGAAGGCGATCTGGTCCCCGCGCGGGCTCCATTCAGGCGTCGCCGCCCGGCCGCCGAAGAAGCTGATGCGCTTCTGGTTCGTGCCGTCCGCGTTCATCACGTAGATCTGCTGGCTGCCAGACCGGTCGCTTTCGAACACGATCTTGCTGCCATCGGGCGAGTAGCTGCCGCCCACGTCGATCCCCGGCGAATCCGTCAGCTTCACCGAGTCCCCGCCGGTCGCGGGCACGCGGTAGATGTCGGTGTTGCCGGCAATCGCCATCGAATAGAGGATGTACTTGCCATCGGGCGACCAGCGCGGCGCGAAGGTCGGCCCCTTGCCTTCGGTCACCAATCGCTGCTGCCCGCTGCCGATATCGTAGACATAGATGCGCGGGGTGCCATTCAGAAAGCTGAGGTAGGCAATCTTGGAGTAATCGGGCGAATAGCGCGGGGTCAGCGCGGTGGCCTGTCCGTTGGTGATGAAGCGGTGGTTCGCCCCGTCCGAATCCATGATCGCCAGCTGCTTGCGGCGGTTTCCCTTCGGCCCCGTCTCGGCGATATAGGCGATCTTGCTGTCGAAGAACGGGCTTTCGCCGGAAAGCCGCGAATAGACCATGTCCGCGCACTTGTGCGCCGCACGCCGCCATTCCTCGGGCTTCACCACATAGCCTTGCCGCGCCAGTTCGCTGCCCAGCGCCACGTCGTAGAGGTAGCAGCCGACCGTCAGCCGCCCGTCCGCGCCCGCCTTGACGAAGCCCTGCACCAGCATCTCCGCCGAACGGGCGCGCCAGTTCGGAAACTGCGGCGCGGTCACCTCGCCATAGCCGATACCCGGCAGCGCATCGGGGCCGACCGGGCGGAACAGGCCGTTGTTCTTGAGATCGCCGTAGATCACCCGCGCCAGATTGCGGCCCAGCGCCTCGGTGTTCCCGCCCTCGGCTGCGGTCGGCAGCATCTCGTTGGTCGGAAACACCGGAATCGCGATCGCCGCGTCGTTGTTGATCGTGCCGACGACATCCTCTTCCGGCGAGGTGTCCGCAGGCGCCGCCGCCGATGCGCTGGGCTGCGGAGACGGCACCTGCTGCGCCAGAGCAGGCGAGACGGCAAGGAACGCGCAAAGGCCGGCGACAAGAGTGCTACGCAAGGCTCTACTCTTTCCTGAAATTGAGCGTGTAGGTCTTCCAGAAATCGTACGATTCCGGTGGAAGGTTGAACGGAGCCGCCGTCCGGATCGCGCGCACCGCGCATTCGGTGAAGCGGCCCACTTGCGGCGAGTTGGCGGGAGTCTGGCCGGAAAGCACCGGCGATGCAATGCTGGTGATGTTCCCGGCGCGGTCTAGCTGGAAGGTCACTTTGGCGCGCAGCTTCTCGATCTCGACACCACTCAGCGGGCAGCTGTTCCACGGCGGAACCACCTTGCGGTTGATCGTCACGCGGATCGCCGCCTTGGCCTCGGCGCTCACCGCATCGGCCGGATTGCCTTTCGCGCCGGGGCGCGTGCCGGTGGGGATACCGGAGAGGAAATCGGTGCCGATCTGGCTCGCCCCGCTCGGCGCGTCCGGCCGGCGGCGCTGGCGATTGTCCGGCGCGGGCGATACGGTAGCCGGTTTGGCGGCGGGCTTGGGCGGGGGCGCCGGAGCCACGCGCGGCTGCGCTACGGGCGTGGGGCGCGGCGCCGGTTTGGGCTGCGGTGCGGGCTTGGCCTGAGGTGGAGGCGGGGGCGGAACCGGCTTCGGCTGCGGCTGCGCGACCTGCGGGACCGGCTGCGGCGGCGCGGGTTCCGGCGCAGGCTCGCCCAGCACCGGCGCGGTTTCAGGCGCGGCTTCCTCGTTCGGATTGGGCGACGTCGAAGTCTCCGCCGTCTCGTCGGCGAAGGTCACTGTCAGCCGCTCGGGCGGGGACATGATCGACTTGCCTGGCGGCGACAGCGTCAGCGCCGCGATCAGCCCGGCATGCGCCGCGAGCGCGATGACCAGCGCCAGCGCTTCCTCGCGCGAGAGGCCCGATGAGGAGGAAGAGGCGCTCATTCCCGTCCGCCTACGGCGCCGTTACTGAACCGTTGGTGACCAGCGAGATCGACTTGAACCCCGCCGCATTGAGCGCGCCCATCACCGCCACCACGCGGCCATAATCAAGCCCGCGATCAGCGCGCAGCGTCACTTGCGGCAGCTTGCCGTCCGGCCCTGCCACGGCAAGGCCCGTCAGGCGGTCCGAGAGTTCACCCGGCGCGAGTTCCTGATCGTCGAGGAAGATGCGCCCCTCGCCGTCCATGCTGACGGTGATCGCCTTCTGCTCGGTCTTGAGCGCCTCGGCCTGGCTGTCCGGCAGATCGATCGGCACGCCCGCAGTCAGCATCGGTGCGGTCACCATGAAGATGATCAGCAGCACCAGCATCACGTCGACCAGCGGCGTGACGTTGATCTCGCTCATCGCCGCGCTGCGCCGTCCGCGCCGTCCGCGCCGGCCGCCACTGCCCCCCGAGGCCATGTTCATCGCCACGGCCTACTGCTCCAGCTCGCGGCTCAAGGTGGCATGAAAGCGGTCGGCAAAGCGGAACAGCCGCGTCTCGAAGCGGTTCACGCGGTGCGAGAAGCGGTTGTAGGCAATCACTGCCGGGATCGCCGCGAAGAGACCGATGGCGGTTGCGAAGAGCGCTTCCGAAATGCCCGGCGCCACCACCGCGAGCGAGGAATTCTGCTGCGCGCCGATATTGAAGAAGCTGTCCATGATGCCCCACACCGTGCCGAACAGGCCGACAAAGGGCGCGACCGAACCCACTGTCGCGAGGAAATTGAGCCGGCCCGCCAGCCGGTCGGTCTCCGACGTCACCACGCTTTCCATCGCGCTGTTGAGGCGCTGGCGCGTGCCTTCGCGGTCAATCGTCTTGCCCGAGGTCGAGCGCCGCCACTCCGCCAGCGCCGCCGTCACCACCCGCGCGCTCGGCACGTCCTTGCTGCCGTTTTCCTTGTGGAAGGCGTCGACATCGCGCGCTTCCCAGAAGGCGGTCTCGTACTTGTCGCACTTGCGCTGGACGCTCCCCATGCGGAGCGAGAACGAGACAATGATCATCCACACCCACACCGAGGCGAGCACCAGCGCGCCCATCACCACCTGCACCACGATATCGGCATGGAGAAACAGCGCGACCGGGTTGAGCCGGGTCGGCATGCCAGCAGTTATGCCTGTTGCGGCAGCGGCAAGAACGGAAAGCATCATGGATGGACGGACCCTTCGGGCGATGGCGCCGTGAGCGCCGTGAATGCGGTATGGAAATGCGCCGGCAACCGCCGCGCGCGGCCTTGCGGCGAGACGAAAGCGACACGCACCTGACCGTCGGCCAGCAGTTCCTCGCCGCGCCACGCCTTCTGGACCAGACTGCACGTCACGCGTGAAACTTCGGCGACAGTGCTCTCGATCAGCACATCGTCGTCAAGCCGCGCCGGGCGGGCATATTTGAGCGCCAGATCGGTGACGGCAAACGCGCCCTCGCCCGCTTCCTGCGCGCCCCGCTGGTCGATACCCAGCAGACGCAGCATGTCCGAGCGCGCGCGTTCGAACCAGCGTAGGTAATTCGCGTGATAGACCACCCCGGAAAGATCGGTGTCCTCAAAGTATACGCGTACCGCATAAAGGTGCCGCGCGCCGTCGAAACAGCCGGAGGGGGGGAGCGGGAGAGGCATGCGCGGCCTGTCCTAGCCTTGCCGCGACTCGCGAGGCAAGATCAAAGGCTGCGATTTGTTAACCCATTACGGTGAAGCCCAGCCCCGGCTTCAGTCCACCCGCGCCAGCAACGGCCCCAGCTGCCGGCCCGCAAACACGTGCACATGCAGGTGCGGTACTTCCTGGTGGCTGTTGGTGCCGGTGTTGGCGAGCAGCCGATACCCCGGCGCCACCAGCCCCGCCTCGCGCGCGACATGGCCAACCGCGCGCACGAAGCCGGTGATCTCGGCATCAGAGGCCTTCGCCGAAAAGTCGTCCCAGCTCACATAGGCGCCCTTGGGGATCACCAGAATGTGCGTCGGCGATTGCGGGTTGATGTCGTGGAAAGCGAGGCTCCACGCGTCCTCGTAGACTTTCCGGCACGGGATCTCTCCGCGCAGGATCTTCGCGAAGACGTTCTGGTCGTCATAGGCTTGCGTGGCATCGACCGCCATGTTCAAGAGCTCCTGCTGGCTTTCTCGGCAATCCCGGACGTTCCCTCGCGCCGCTCCAGCTCCGCCGTCACCTCGGCGAGCGAAATGCCGCAATCGCCCATCAGCACCAGCAGGTGGAACAGCAGGTCCGCCGCTTCGCCGACCAGCGCCTCGGGGCTTCCGGTCAGCGCGGCGATCACCACTTCGGTCGCTTCCTCGCCCACCTTCTGCGCCATCTTGCCGCGCCCCTTGGCGTTGAGGCGCGCGACGTAGCTGGCATCCGGATCACCGGCGCGGCGCGCGGCGATGGTGGCTTCGAGGCGGGACAGGAGGGTGGTTTCGTCCATGCGCGCGGGCATGGCGTGCTGGATTGGGAAGGTCAAGTTTGGCGGAGCAGCACCCGCCATCCGTTCGTGCCTGGCGAAGTACATCCGTTCGTGTCGAGCGAAGTCGAGACACCTGGCGCCGGGCGCTCAGTCCTCTTTGCGCTTCGCCACCCGGCGGCCAATGATCAGGCCGGCCAGCCCGATCGCGAAAAGCGCGCCATCGGTGGGTTCCGGAATCGCCGTCCCCCCGCTCGCCTGCGCAAAGGCAGGGCCGGCGGTGAGGACAAGGACGACAAGGGCAGAGAGCATTCGCGACACGCGAAGGTTCCTAGGGAAGCAAAGATGACTAAAAAGTTAATGCAATGCCTGTGCCAAGAACCGAAAAATCAAGGATATAAGCAGGTTTCGCTAGTTAACGTCCGCAGCGTTCCGGCGGCATTTGTCAGAAATTCCGACAGTCGGCAGGGCTATCCGCGCGCCGGAATCCCCGCCGTGCGCAGGGCCGCATGGGCCTCGGCAATCGAGTGCGTGCCGAAGTGAAAGATCGAGGCCGCCAGCACTGCGCTCGCATGCCCCTCGCGCACGCCCGCGACGAGATGGTCCAGATTGCCGACACCCCCGCTCGCGATCACCGGCACCGGCACCGCATCGGCAATCGTGCGCGTCAGTTCAAGGTCGTAGCCGGCCTGCGTGCCATCCCCGTCCATCGAAGTGACAAGCAGTTCGCCCGCGCCAAGCGTGGCGAGGTGCTCGGCATGGGCCAGCGCGTCGATCCCGGTCGCCTTGCGCCCGCCATGGGTAAAAATCTCCCACTTGCCCGGACCGGTGCGCCGCGCATCGACCGAGCCGACCACGCATTGCGCGCCGAACCGCTCGGCAATGTCGCGCACCAGTTCGGGCCGCGCGACGGCCGCGGAATTGACCGCCACCTTGTCCGCCCCCGCGAGCAGCAGCGCGCGCGCATCCTCGGCGCTCCTCACCCCGCCGCCCACAGTCAGCGGCATGAAGCAGACTTCTGCGGTGCGCGCCACGACATCGAGCAGCGTGCCGCGCCCTTCGTGGCTCGCTGAAATATCGAGAAAACACAGCTCGTCCGCGCCCGCCTTGTCATAGGCCCGCGCCTGCTCGACCGGATCGCCCGCATCGCGCAGATCGACGAAGTTCACGCCCTTCACCACGCGCCCATCGCGCACATCGAGGCAGGGAATGACGCGGACGCGGACGGTCATGGGCGAAGCTCACCAACGAGTAAGAAAGCGAAAACAATCAGAAACAACGCATCAAAGCTGAAAAACAACCAGAACCGGACCGGCTCTTTGTCTCGATGCGCTCGAAGATAGACATAACCGAGCGGTGAGATCTTTCTCGCCTGGATGCCGACAATGATTTCCCAGAGCACCAGCGCAACTCCGAGGGCCCAAAGGTAAACCATCACGCCTCAGCCATCGCAATCGCAGCGGCAAGATCCAACCGCCCTTCAAACAGCGCGCGCCCGGTAATCACGCCCTCGATGCCGTCCGCCTCGTGGATCTTCAGCATGCGGATATCGTCGATGCCCTTCACCCCGCCGCTGGCGATCACCGGCAGCCGCGTCGCTCGCGCGAGGTCCAGCGTCGCGTCGATATTGCAGCCCTTGAGGAGGCCATCGCGCCCCACATCGGTAAACAGGATCGAGGCGACCCCCGCATCCTCGAACCGCCGCGCCATGTCCACGATCGAAACGTCAGAGACTTCCGCCCAGCCTTCGGTCGCGACCATCCCGTCACGCGCATCGACCGCCACCACGATCCCGCCCGGATAGGCCTTGGCCATGTCCTTCACGAACTGCGGGTCCTTCAGCGCCGCCGTACCGATCACCACCCGGCTCACGCCCAGATCGAACCAGCCATCGACCGCAATCGGGTTGCGGATGCCCCCGCCCAGCTGCACGTGGCCGGGAAAGACCTTTAGAATTCCCTCGACCGCCGCGCGGTTCACCGCCTCGCCCGCGAACGCGCCATCGAGGTCCACGACATGGAGGTACTGCGAACCGGCTTCGGCAAACAGCATGGCCTGCGCCGCCGGATCATCGCCATAGACCGTCGCGCGCGCCATATCGCCCTCAGCCAGCCGCACGACCTGTCCGCCCTTCAAATCAATGGCCGGAAATACGATCAAGGCTTCCACTCCAGAAATCTTGCGAGCAAGGCCAGCCCGTAATCCTGGCTCTTCTCGGGATGGAACTGAACGCCGAGCACATTGTCCTGCCCCACCGCCGCGACCAATCCGCCGCCATGGTCGGTCATCGCCGCAATGCTCGCGCCTTCCTCGGGCACGAAGTGGTAGGAATGCAGGAAATAGGCCTCGCCCGGCACGATCAGCTCGTTGTGGTGCATCGGGGCGACATCGTTCCAGCCCATGTGCGGCACCTTGATCGCCGGGTCACTCGGCTCGATCGCGCGCACTTCGCCGCCGATCCAGCCCAACCCCTCGGTCACGCCGAACTCGATGCCCCGGTCCGCCAGCAGCTGCATCCCCACGCAAATGCCAAGGAATGGCGCGCCGCCCACCAGCACGCGTTCGCTCATCGCCTCGACCAGCCCCGGCACCGCCTTCAGCGCCTCGATGCAGGCCTTGAACGCGCCGACACCCGGCAGCACGATGCGATCCGCCGCACGCACCACATTGGGGTCCGCCGTCACCGCGACGCCTTCCGCGCCAGCCGCCTTCAGTGCATTGGCGACCGAGCGCAAGTTACCCGCGCCGTAGTCGACCAAGGCGAGGACTTCAGCCACCGAGGATACCCTTGGTGCTCGGCACCGCATCCCCTTTTCGCGGATCGATCTCGACCGCACTGCGCATCGCGCGGGCAAAGCCCTTGTAGATGCTTTCGATGATATGGTGGTTGTTCGAACCGTAGAGGCATTCGATATGCAGCGTGATCCCGGCGGCCTGGCTGATCGACTGGAACCAGTGCTCGAACAGCTCGGTATCCATCTCACCAAGACGCGGCTGCGTGAACTGTGCCTTCCACACCAGCACCGGACGACCGGAAATATCCAGCGCCACGCGGGCCAGCGCCTCGTCCATCGGTGAATAGGCCGTGCCGTAGCGGGCGATGCCCTTCTTGTCGCCGAGCGCCTGCGCGATCGCCTGCCCCAGCGCGATGGCGCTGTCTTCGGTCGTGTGGTGCTGGTCGACGTGGAGGTCGCCCTTCACGTGGCAGGTCACGTCGATCAGCGAATGGCGGCTGAACTGCTCGATCATGTGGTCGAGAAAACCGATCCCGGTGTTCACATCGAACGTGCCGGTGCCATCGAGGTTCACGGCGACCTTGATGTCGGTTTCGTGCGTGGTGCGGGCGATCGATCCGGTGCGCATGAGGGCGGCCTATAGGCCACTTCCGGCCAAAATCAATTGCCTGCACACCGCTCCCCCTTGACCCGCGCGGCGCACCAAGCCACCTTGGGGGTGATGAGCGACGGACCCGACAGCCTGATCCCCTACGACGAAATCGTGCAGGAAGCCCTGCGCGCAGTGGTCGGCCGCGTGCTCGGCCAGGTCGAAAGCGCGGGCGGCATGCTGCCCGGCGCGCACCATTTCTACATCACGTTCAAGACCGGCGCCCCCGGCGTGGCCATCCCGCCGCGCCTCAAGGAGCGTTTTCCGGACGAGATGACCATCGTGCTCCAGAACAAGTTCTGGGACCTGAAAGTCACGTCCGAAGGGTTCAGCGTCGGCCTCTCGTTCAACCAGATCCCGTCCACGCTGGTGGTCCCGTTCAGCGCAATCACCGCCTTTGTCGATCCGGCTGTCGATTTCGGCCTGCAGTTCCAGACCTCGGGCGATGTCGAGGAAGACGAAGCGCTGCACGACGCGGAGAACGATTCGCCTGAAGGCAACGAGCCGACGGGCTCCGATGACGGCTCCAACGTCGTCACCGTGGATTTCGGCCGCAAGAAGTGACCGTGCCCGGCAAGCCGGCTCCGGAAGCTTCCGAGGTCCCTGCCGAATCGCCCGATCCGGTCGGTCCCCTTACCCGCACGATCCTTGCCGGCATCGCGATGCGCGCGGGTTCCCGGCTGCTGAAGCAAGGCGTCGACCGCGGCATCCTCGGCGCCGCGCCCGAAGTGCTGAAGTCGGCCGCCAAGGCTGCGGGCGCAAAAGCGGCGGAAAAGGCCGCCAAAGTACCCAGGCCCAAGCGCGGCATCGGCATGCGCCTGATCACCGCCGCCGCCACGCGCATCGCCACGCGCTCGGTTCCCGGCGCCATCGTCGTCGGCGGCGCATTGCTCGCCAAGACGCTCCACGAGCACCGCAAGAACCGCCCAAAGGCCAAGCGCCCTTGACCCGGAGGGCAGGCATGCGCCAACAGCGCGCATGGTCCAGCCGACTCCCCAGACTTCCGACGCGCTCCACCGCCGCGGCCTGATGTTCATCCTGTCCTCGCCCTCGGGCGCGGGCAAGACGACGATCTCGCGCATGCTGCTCGAAGGCGATCCCGCGCTCCGCCTCTCCGTTTCCGCCACCACGCGCCCGATGCGGCCTGGCGAAGTCGACGGGAAGGACTACCACTTCGTCACGCAGGAGCAGTTCGACCAGATGATCGAGGACGAGCAGTTCCTCGAATGGGCGCACGTCTTCGGCCACAGCTACGGCACCCCCAAGGCGCAAGTGAAGGCAGGCCTGCGCGCGGGCGAGGACTTCCTCTTCGATATCGACTGGCAGGGCACGCAGCAGCTCTACCAGAAGCTTGAGACCGACGTGGTCCGCGTCTTCCTCCTGCCCCCCAGCATCGACGAACTGCGCCGCCGCCTGACCGGTCGCGGCACGGACAGCGCCGAAGTCATCACCGCTCGCATGGAACGCGCCCGCGCCGAAATCAGCCACTGGGACGGCTACGATTACGTCGTCGTCAACGACGATATCGAGCAGTGCTTCGCCAAGGTGCGCGAAATCCTCCACGCCGAACGCATGAAGCGCGCCCGCCAGACGGGCCTGATCGGCTTCGTGCGGGAATTGATGCGGCCCTGAATGGCGCTCTCCCCTTCAGGGGAGAGAGTTGGGAGAGAGGCTCTGCGCCGGTAGCTTGCAAGTTATCTCATGCAGACAGACATTTGATCTGATGTTCTCTTGTGCGCGACAAATCACCCGAGCCGGGTTACTATGCCATTCATCGTCACTACGGATGAACTGAACGTGCCATTCTTGCTTGCCCTTGCACTTGCTGCAGCGCCGACGGCATCTGCCTCATCAGACGACCCCGAGATTGCTCGTCTCAAAGAGATCGGCGCAAAGATGCAGGCCGCGATTGACGCCTCTGCGCACACCAAATCACCTCCGCCCCCAAAATCGAAACCCACGCTTGATCCTGAAATTGAGCGAATCCTCCATGCGGGAGAAAAATTTGGCAAAGAACAAGCTCCAAGCCAGTCCCCTCAGGTCCACATGACAATCCCTAATTCGGCACGCATGCCTTGGAACGGTAAAGTGGCACTCGCACCCGGTTCTCCTGAGTGGTTTGCCGATCGGGATGCCCGAACCAAAGCTGCGTGGGATCAATTTTGGCAAAACCTCCTATATGATCACATCGAGTCATTGGGTATATTTTTAGTTTGCCTCGCACATGCGGCAGTTTTGGCATTCTTTGCCGGAAAGCGCCGATTGAGACCTGCACCCTTTGCGCTTGTAGCGTCTATATCCAGCTGTCTAATTTGTTACTTCGGCTGGTACCCCTACCTTTTCAGATTTGAGGAGACGATTTTCTCTCCCAACGCGCTATCGGGATATGTAATATTCATGCTGATCACCGCAGCTGGGTACTTTATCGGCAGCAGACAAGCCAAGATTTACCTCCAAAGTCCTAGCAAGAATAAGCCAGTATCTCTCCGCTAGGAAAACAGTGCAGCCCCCTCATTCCCCCAGCGGGTTGATGTGGTTGTCCGGGATCCACGCGTTCACGATGCCGCCATCGATTGGCAGCGGCGTACCGATCACATAGTCGCCCGCGCGGCTTGCAAGGAAGATTGCCCCGCCCGCCATATCTTCCAGATTGCCGATGCGCTTCAAGGGGATGCCCCGCGCCGAAGCCTCAGGGTTCTTCGCCGCCGCCTTGTTCATTTCCGAAGCGAAGGCGCCCGGGCAGATCGCGTTGACGATGATGTTGTCCTTCACCAGCCGCGCCGCCATGCGCCGTGTCAGGTGCACCAGCGCCGCCTTCGAGGCCTGATAGCTGTAGGTCTCCCACGGGTTGACGCGCAGGCCGTCGATCGAGGCGATGTTGATCACCTTGGCCGGATGCTCACCTGCCGCCGCCTTGAGCAGGCCATGCAGCTTCTGCGTCAGGAAGAACGGCGTCTTGACGTTGAGGTTCATCACCTTGTCCCAGCCCATTTCCGGGAAATCGTCGAACTCCGCGCCCCACGCGACGCCCGCATTGTTGACGAGGATGTCGATCCGGCTCTCGCGCTGGGCCAGGTCCTCGGCCAGCGCCTCGATCCCCGCAAAGGTCGAGATATCGCCCGGCAGCGCGATGCATTTGGGCCCGAGTTCGGCGGCGGTTTCCTCGACCACAGCAGCCTTGCGCGCCGTGATGTAGACCCGCTCGCAGCCCGCCGCGATGAAGCCTTCGGCAATCATCCGCCCGATCCCGCGCGAACCGCCCGTCACCACCGCGACGCGGCCTTCGAGGCTGAAAAGCTTGGCAAAATCCATGTCAGGTATCCTTAGTAGCCGCTGAGCTGCGCGACGCGCTCGGCATGGTAATTGGCATCGCCCATGAACTCGGTCAGCGCACGCTCGCGCTTCATGTAGAGCCCGATGTCGTATTCGTCGGTCATGCCCACGCCGCCGTGCATCTGCACGCCCTCGCGCACGGCAAGGTTGCACGCGCGCGCCGCCTTGGCCTTGGCGACCGAGACCATCAGCTCCGCCCGCTCCGAGCCGCCGTCGAGCAGCTGCTGCGCCTTGATCACCACCGCCTCGGCGATCTCCAGCTCTGAATAGAGATGCGCCGCGCGGTGCTGCAGCGCCTGGAACTCGCCGATCAGCTTGCCGAACTGCTTGCGCGTCTTGAGGTACCCGGTCGTCATCGCGAAGGCACCGCCGGCCACACCGGTCTGCTCCGCCGCCGCACCGATGCGCCCCGCGCTGAGCACCTTGTTCAGCACCGCGCGCCCGCCATCGACTTCGCCGATCACGCTCGAACCATCGAGCTCCACGCCATCAAAGCGAACGTGGCTGGCGATGGAGCTATCGACCAGCCGCACCGCATTGTGCCCGATGCCCGCCGCGTCCTTGGGCACGGCAAACAGCGTCACGCCGTCGGCATCGCTATCGCTGCCGGACGTACGCGCCGCCACGATAATCGCATCCGCCGACGTGCCATGAATGACGAAGTCCTTGGTGCCAGTCAGGCGGAAGCCGTTGCCCGCCTTCTCGGCCCGGCAGGCGATCTTCTCCGGCTTGTGCTTGGCGCCTTCGTCGATGGCCATGGCCAGCACGGTCTCGCCCGCGATGATCCCCGGCAGCCAGCGCCCGCGCAGGTCGTCCGACGCGTGGTTCAGCGCGGTCACGCCCATCACCGATGTCGTCAGGAACGGCGACGGTGTCAGGTTGCGACCGATCTCGGCGAGCACGATCCCCGCCTCGACGTGGCCCATGGCAAGGCCGCCGTCTGCCTCGTCGGCCAGCATGCCGGTGAGGCCCATCTCGGCAAACTGCTTCCACAAGCCGTGGCCGAAGCCGTCCTTGCAATTGATGTCGCGCCAGTGGCGCAGCTGCTTCTTGATCCCGCCTTCATCGGCCATGAAGCCGGTGACGCTCTCGGCCAGCATGGCTTGATCTTCGGTATGGTACAGCGGCATGGATGCACTCCTAAGCCTTGAATAACATCAAAAAACCCAATCCCGCTCATGCTGAGCTTGTCGAAGCATCATGCCCGACGGTTGCGCCAGCACCCTTCGTCCTTCGACAAGCTCAGGATGAGCTCAGGGTGAGCGGGGTGTGGGGGTGTGCGAGCCTTACGCCCCCGGCAGTTCGAGAATGCGCTTGGCGACGACGTTGAGCATGACCTCGCTCGTGCCGCCCTCGATCGAGTTGGCCTTGGTGCGCAGCCATGAACGCGCCGGTGCGCCGCCGCGTGTTTCCTCGCTTTCCCACTCCAGCGCCGTGCTGCCGCCCGCCGCCATCAGCAGCTCGTGCCGCCGCTTGTTGAGCTCGGTCCCGGCGTACTTCATCATGTTGGGCTTGGCGGGGTGCGCTTTGCCTACCTTGATCTCGTCGAGGAACTTCTCCCCGCAGGCCGCAAAGGCCAGCGCATCGATATCGAACTGGGCAAGCTCCGCGCGCAGCATCGGATCGTCGAGACCATTGCGCGTCAGCACCTTGCCGATCGTCGAAGTCTGCTCGCCGCCGCCCGCGCCAGAGATCATCTCGCGCTCGTGGCCGAGGAGGTACTTCGCCACGTCCCAGCCCCGGTTGAGCTGACCGACGATCTGGTGCTTGGGCACCACCACGTTGTCGAAGAACGTCTCGCAGAACGGCGAATTGCCGCTGATCAGCTTGATCGGCTTGGTCGTCACGCCCGGCGTCGTCATGTCGAACAGCAGGAACGAAATCCCCTGATAGACATTGGTCTTGTCGGTGCGGACGAGGCAGAAAATCCAGTCAGCCTTGTCGGCATAGCTCGTCCAGATCTTATGGCCGTTGACCACCCAGTGGTCGCCCTTATCCTCGCCGTAAGTCTGGAGCGAGACGAGGTCCGAACCCGAACCCGGCTCCGAATAGCCCTGGCACCAGCGAATCTCGCCCCGCGCAATCTGATTGAGGTAGAGTACCTTCTGCTCTTCGGTGCCGAACTTCAGCAGCGCCGGCCCGAGCATCCAGATGCCGAAGCTTGAAAGCGGCGGCCGCGCCCCTGCGCGTGCCAGCTCCTCGCGCCAGATCTTGGCTTCCGGCGGGCTCATCCCGGCGCCGCCATAGGGCTTGGGCCAATCGGGCACGGTATAGCCCTTGGCCGCGCAGACCTCCATCCAGGCTTTCTGCGCCGCGCTCTTGAACACGAAATTGCGCCCGCCCCAGCAGATGTCGTCCTCGCCCTGCACGGGCTTGCGCATCTCTTCCGGGCAGTTCGCCTCGATCCACGCGCGGATTTCCGCGCGGAAAGCTTCCAGCTCCGACATGGCTTTTGCTCCTCTCTTAATCGAGAGGTTAAGGCGACTCGCCGCGCGCTGGCAAGCGCCGATTTTGCCAAGGTTTTCCGCCAATCGCGCAGCCCCCGCATGCCGTAGCGTAAAGCCGTTCGGCATTGACGAGGAGCCGCTTGAGCCTAAGCTCGCGGCAAAATCAGAACAACGGAGAGGTTCTCATGCGATTCCACAACAAGACCGTCGTCGTCACCGGCGCCGCATCGGGCATCGGCCGCGCCACCGCGTTGCTGTTCGCCGCCGAGGGCGCGAAGGTCTATGCCGCCGATATCGACGAAGCCGGCCTCGCGCAGACCGCTGCCGAGTCCAACGGCGAGGTGCACACCGTGCGCTGCGACGTCTGCAACTGCGAGGACATCAAGGCGCTGATGGACCGCGCCGCTGCCGAAACCGGCGGGATCGACGCCGTGTTCAACAATGCGGGCGCGGGCGGCGACATGGCCAAGATCGACGAGATCGAGCCCGACGGCTGGGACCGCACGATGCACCTCCTGCTGCGCTCGGTCGCCTTCGGCATCCGCTATGCCGTGCCGCACATGATCGGCCGCCCATCTACACGAACAGGGGGCGCAGCCATCGTCAACACCTCCAGCGTCGCCGCGGTCGGCCCGGGCTACTCGCCCAACGCCTATGCCGTGGCCAAGGCGGGCGTGCTCCACCTCACCAAGACCAGCGCCGCCGATCTTGCCCGCCACCAGATCCGCGTGAACGCGGTGCAGCCCGGCTTCATCAACACCAACATCTTCACCACCTCGCTCGAAGTCCCCGCCGAGCTCGAAGCGCAGGCCAAGGGCGCCATCGCGATGATGAGCCAGGCCGCCCAGCCCGTCGCGCGCGGCGGCCAGCCGAGCGACATTGCCGAAGCCGTGGCGTACCTGTGCAGCGAGGCGGCAAGCTTCGTGAACGGCACCTCGATCATCGTCGACGGCGGCCTCACCATTGGCCCGCGCCACTCGTGGGATCCGGAAATGCCCGATATGTTCGAAGCGCTCCGCCAGATGAAAGCGGCGGCCGAAGCACAGGCCTGAACTTTCTGCGCTTGATCTGGCGCAAGGTTTAACCGACAGATTAAATCAAGAGACAAGAACGGTGCCGCCCGGCGCACCGCAGGAGAGCAAACATGGATTTCGAACCCACCGAACGGCAGGTCTACTGGCGCAATCGCGTGCGCGATTTCATCGAGACCAACGTCCGCCCGCGCCACAAGGACTACAAGGCCGAGCAGGCCAGCGGTGGCCGCTGGAAGGTGCTGCAGGTGGTCGAGGAAGAGAAGGCCAAGGCCAAGGCCGCCGGCATCTGGAACCTGTTCATGCCCCCGCGCAACGCCGGGCATCACCATGTGGAAGACACATTCGAGTTTGAAGGCCCCGGCCTCACCAACCTCGAGTATGCGCTCTGCGCCGAGGAAATGGGCCGCATTTCGTGGGCCAGCGAAGTGTTCAACTGCTCCGCGCCCGATACCGGCAACATGGAAGTGTTCCACCGCTACGGCACGCTGGAGCAGAAGGAGCGCTGGCTGCGCCCGTTGATGAACGGCGAGATCCGCTCCGCCTTCCTGATGACCGAGCCGCTGGTCGCCTCGTCGGACGCCACCAACATCGAAACCCGCATGGTCCGCGAAGGCGACGAATACGTCATCAACGGCCGCAAGTGGTGGTCATCGGGCCTCGGCGATCCGCGCTGCAAGATCGCGATCGTCATGGGCAAGACCGACACGTCGGCCAAGCGTCACCAGCAGCAATCGCAGGTGCTTGTTCCGATGGACGCGCCGGGGGTGAACATCATCCGCCACCTTCCGGTGTTCGGCTACGATGATGCGCCGCATGGCCACATGGAAGTCGTGCTCGAGAACGTCCGCGTCCCCGTCTCCAACGTCGTTCTCGGCGAAGGGCGCGGGTTCGAGATCGCGCAAGGCCGCCTCGGGCCGGGCCGCATCCACCACTGCATGCGCACCATCGGCGTCGCCGAAGAAGCGCTCGCCAAGATGGCACGCCGCCTCCAGTCGCGCGTCGCGTTCGGCAAGCGGATTTCCGAGCATTCGGTGTGGGAAGAACGCATCGCCCGCGCCCGCATCGATATCGAGATGACCCGCCTGCTCTGCCTGAAGGCGGCGGACATGATGGACAAGGTCGGCAACAAGGCCGCCGCGCTCGAAATCGCGATGATCAAGGTGCAGGCACCCAACATGGCGCTGCGCATCATCGACGATGCGATCCAGGCCCACGGCGGCGGCGGCGTCTCGGAAGACTTCGGCCTCGCCGAAGCCTACGCGCACCAGCGCACGCTGCGGCTGGCGGACGGTCCGGACGAAGTCCACGCCCGAGCCGTCGCCCGCATCGAATACGCGCGCCACACCGATCTGCCGAGCGATCCGGGCTTCAGCTCGGGCGACATGGCGATCTCGCGGTAAGGCCAGAAATCTCCCCTCCCGCTTGCGGGAGGGGCCGGGGGAGGGCATGTTCGAGCTCAACCCCAACACACCCCCCCCCCCCCCCCCCCCCCC
>NZ_LJHZ01000015.1:0-14206 GCF_001296055.1 Novosphingobium sp. AAP93 | reverse complement strand
GAGCGAAGTCGAGACACCAAGCGCAAGGTGTCTCGACTTCGCTCGACACGAACGGGAGGGGATGGTGGGGGCGTTAGACCCCTACCATCCCCGCCGTGCTAGCCCCATCGATCCCGTATTCCGATCCGGAGATGAAGCCCGCTTCATCTGAAGCGAGGAACGCGACCAGCGCGGCAATTTCTTCTACCCGGCCCATGCGGCCGATGGCAGACATCGCGTTGAACTGCGCGCGCGCGGCGGCGCTGTCGGGGCTGCGGTCGATGACGCCGCGGATGAGCTCCGTCTCGACCACGCCGGGGTGGATCGAGTTCACCCGGATCCGCGTCTTGAGATTGGCGCAGTGGAGCGCGGACGACTTCATCAGTGCGATAAGCGCGCCCTTGCTCGCCGAATAGGCGACGTAGTTGGCAAGCGGGCGGTAGGCGCTCATCGACGAGTTGACGATGATCGAACCGGCGGGGCCATCCGGATTGGCGCGCATCGCCCGGATCGCGTGCTGGATCGTGAGCATCACGCCGGTGAGGTTGACCCCCATCACGCGCTGCCACGCTTCCAGGGTGATGTCCTCGACGCTGCTGTCGCCCGTCTCGATCCCGGCATTGGCGAAGGCAATGTCGAGCCGGCCATGCTTGGCCTTGATATCGGCCATGAGGCTGTCCCACGCGGCGGCGTCCTCGACGCGGTGGGGGGCGAATTCCGCCCCTGTTTCGGCGCAGAGCGCAGCGGCGGCTCCAGCCTTCGAGCCGGTGAACACGACCTTTGCGCCTTCGCTGGCAAGGCGCCGCACGGTGCCCGCCCCGATACCCGAGGTGCCCCCGGTGATCAGCGCCACCTTGCCGTGAAACCGTCCGCTCATTGTGCTCTCCCTGATGTCAGGGGCGTGATCCTAGAGCGGGCTTGGGCGGGGACCTACTGGCATTTTGGTTTGGGATCAGCGCTGCCACACCCGCCGTTCATCCACCGTGGCAATCGCGCCAGCGGTCCCGACGGGTTCCACCGCGCCATCCATGAAGAACGCGCACATCCCAGCATCCGCCACATCGATATGGCATAGCGTACGCTTGCCGTCCGGCGTGCGTGCAATGACCACGCCGCTCGAAGGCACCCCGTCGCGGTTGTGGAACACGGTGTAGCTTTCGACCTTCGCGGGGCCGACGTAGTCCTTGTCCAGCTCAGGGATCGGCCCCCGCGCGGCGTCGGCTTCGGCCTGATAGTCGAAGTCCTGCGGGAACTGAGCCGCAGCAATCGGCTGGCGCGAGATGACGATGCAGTGGTTGTCGGTGGCATAGCCGCCGTTGGCGAAGAGGAACCCGGTCTTGCCGTCGCCGCCCCGCAGGCGCTCCACCATCGAAACGACCGCGTGGCTCATGTAGTTGGCGATGGGGCCGCCGCCGAAGGTGAGGCCGCCGAACACGGTGGCGGGCTTGTCGAGCGGCCAGCCGAGCACGCGGCGGGCCATCTTGGGCACGCAGGGGAAGCAGCTGTAGAGCTCGACATGGTCGAAATCCGCGCCGGTCATCCGGTTGAGCTCCAGCGTCCGGCGGATCGCCGTGTCCATGCTGGACGAGCGGTCATAACGGTCGCGGCGCAGGATGCTGGGGTCTTCCTTGGCGGCGGCGCCCATGCCGACGAAGATCATGCGCTCTTCGGGAATACCGCGTCGCCGCGCTTCGGCGAGGCTGGCGACGATGAAGCCCGCGCCCTGGTTGACCGACGAATTGGCGACCGTGAGCTTGGTGTAAGGGAACGCAAGCGGGCGGTTGGCAGGGCCGGGGGTGAGGATCTCCTCGGCGCTGACCGCCTTGCGGATCCACGCGCCTTCGTTGGCGGCGGCGACGCGGCTCATACCCGCCCAGATCGCGCCGCTTTCGGCCTGCGCTTTGGCGAGGGTCTGGCCATAGGCGGCGCGGCCAGCGTTCTCGTAGATCGGGTAGACATCGACCGGAGCGGTGAGGCCATGCGCTTGGGCATAAGTGGGATCGCGGCGGGTCGAGACGTTGCGGACGGCGTTGTAGCTCTTGTCCTCGCCTTTCGCGGCAAGCTTGGCGAGGCCTGCGGCAGTGCGCAGCGCTTCGGCGCCGACGACGGCGGCGAGGCTGGCCTTGCCTTCACCGATGCGGTTGGCGGCTTCGTTGAGCAGGCGGATCGGGGTGTCGCCGTGGGGGGCTTCGGACTGGTAGTTGATCGGCGGATGAGCGCCGATCTTGCGCGCCACGCTGTCGCACAGGTTGCCAAGATGGCGGAAGCTGATCTGGTCGACGATGGCGAGGCTATCGAGATCGGCGAGCATGTTGCCCCCGGCATCCGCCTCGGCAAGACGCAGTGCGGCCGCCATCAGCGACGGGGGATCGAGGCCGAGCTGCGGGTCTTCGGGCCGGTCGTTGAGCTGGCCGACGCCGATGATGACAGGGATACGTTCCGGGTCGGTCATGGCAGGATCGGTCATCAGGCTCATCGGGCAGTCTCCAGATAGGATTTGGTGGCGACCATCTCGCGGATCTTTGCCGGGGTCGTTTCGAGCACGCCGGCGGCCTCGAGAGATGCACATTCGGTTTCGGTGAGGCCCAGCCAGTCCTGCATCACGGCGTAGGTATCCTGGCACTGAAGCGGGGCGGGGCGGCTATCGGGATCGGGCATCCAGTCCCAGATCGCGGGGCGGCGCTCGGCGGTCATCGGCTCGGGAAGCAGATCGTGCGGCTCCTCGCGGAACAGGCCCCGCGCGGTGTAGGTGGGGTGATCGGCAAGATCGGCGGCGCGGAGCATGGGGGCGGCGGGGATGCCGGCCTCCTGCAGCGCTTCGGCGGCCTCGCGCGCGCTCTTGTCGGCCAGCCAATCGGCGAGGGGCTGCGTGCCGATCAGGGCGGCGAGGCGCTGGCGGTCGGCCTCGTCGCGCAAGGATACGACGCACCATTCGTCTTCCCTGGCGCACGCGTAGACGTCCGAAGGTCCAGCAGATGGCGCGAGGTCCAGTGCAGTGGCCGCCACGTCCGTCGCAAGATGCGCGAGCATGACTTCGGCCTGGCTGACATCGACATGGCCGCCGCGTCCGGTGCGCCGACGGCGGGCGAGGAGCGCCATGACCGCGCTGGCGCCGATCCTGGCGCAGACATGGTCGGGGTAGATCGTGACCGAATCGGAGAAGCTTTCCGGATCGTCGGGATAGCGCCACATCGCGGTGAGGCCTGCGGCTGCGCGCACGAGCGGGCCATAGCCCATGCGCTTCGACCACGGGCCGGTGCGGCCGAAGGCGCTGGATTCGACCGCGATCAGGCGCGGGTTGAGCTTGCTGAGTTCCTCGTAGCCAAGGCCCAGCGATTCCAGCGTGCCGGGCTTGAAGTTGGACAGCATGACATCCGCATCGGCCACCATGCGGCGGAGCAGGGCCTTGCCGTCCTCGGACTTCAGGTTGAGGCCGAGGCTGCGCTTGTTGCGGTGCCCGGCGCCGAAGCTGCTGGACAGGCCGATCTTGAGCCAAGTCTGCCGCGAGCCATCGGGGAAGGCGGCGGATTCGATCTTCACCACGTCGGCGCCGAGATCGGCGAGCAGGCGGCCCGTCTCGGCGCCGACGACGATCACGCCGAGGTCGAGCACCTTCAGGCCTTCGAGGGGGCGGCCGGGCTGGGCGTTGGCGGGTGCGGGTCGGGAGGCAGCGCTGCCGGCGTGGACCGGCCCCATGCGCTCGCCGTCGAGCACGATCATGCCGCCAGGCACGGGAACAAGGCCAAGGCCGGGGAGGTCCACCTTGGTAAAGGTGCCGCGCGCGCGGATATGATCGGCAGCGAGGCAATCGTGGAGGGTGTTGAGGCCCGCGAGGGGGACGCCGTGCTGCTGGCCGAGCTCCGCGATCTCGGCGCGGGTCTTGTCCGCCAGAAAGGCCTGCATCGCGGCGAGCAGTTCCCTGCTCTTGAAACGGACCATGATGTCGTTGAACTCAGGGCCTGCAAACTCGGCGGGCGAGCCCATCATGCGGTGCATGCCCTGCCACTGGCGCGGGGCGAGAACGCAAAGGCGGACGTAGCCGTCAGCGACCGGGATGATCGGATACTGTACGCCCTTGGGCGGCCTGCCCGGTGGCAGCGCAGCGGCGGGGCGGCCATTGGTGGCGCTGCCGGAAATGCCGAAGGCGGGATCGAGCGCCTGCATCGCGCCGTCGAGCGCGGCGTAATCGACATGCCCGCCGGTGCCGCTCGTCAGCGCCTGCGTCAGCGCAGCCATCGCAACATAGGCCCCTTGCGCGACGGCGCATTGCACCGCGATCTCGCCCGGCGGCAGCAGCGGCGCCATGTCCTTGATGCCGGAGCGCGAGAGTTCGGTGGTCAGCGCGTGCAGCACGGCATCGGTCCACTGCCAGTGCGACAAGGCATTGCCGCGGCCAAAGCCGGTGGCGGTCATGTGGACGAGCGCCGGATGAGCAGCGCGCAAGGCGGCCCAGTCGATGCTTCCTTCGGACAGGTCTTCGATGATGAGGTCGGCGCCCGCGAGGTGACACGTCAGGTCGGCGGCTGCCACAGACTCGATTCGCTTGCCGAGATTGGCGGTCCAGTACTCAAGCTGCGCGCGGTGATCGCCGGAGGGGCAGGCGCCGCGCCCGTCCACTTCGAGGCGGATCACCTCGGCGCCCAGTTCGCGCAGGATACGGGCGATTCCTGCCAGCGGGCTGGCGACGAGATCGATCACGACGAGGCCGGAAAGCGGGCGCTCGATGGCCTCTTGCTGCACTGCCGGAGCCTCCCTCACGATATTATTGGACGGATGGCGTCCATAAAGAATAGAACAAGGCCATGCAACGCACATCCGATGATTCCGCGCTTTCGATAGGGACCAGACCCCGGGGCCGTCCGCGCAATCCGGATGTCGAGGCGCGCATTCTGGCGGCCGCCGCGCAGGTCTATGGGGCGGGGGGCTGGGCGGGCTTCAGCCTCGATGCGGTGTCGCGTGCGGCGGGGATCGGCAAGTCCACGCTCTACGCGCGCTGGACGAGTGGGGAGGACTTGCTTTGCGCCATGATCCAGCAGCGCTGGCAAGCAGTGGCGACCATCGATAACGGCAGCTTGCGCGGCGATCTCACCGCGTTCGGCTCGCTGGTGCTCACTCGCTATCTGGAGACGGGTGGCGGCATAGCGCGGCACGTGCGGCGCGATCTGGCAGGGCATCCGGAACTGGCGGCGCGGATTGGCCCGGTACTCGGGGCGCTGACCGAGCAGGCCATTGCGATCCTGCGCCGGGGCCGCGCGCGGGGTGAATTGCGCGAGGGGGTCAGCCCTGCGCTCGCTTCCGACATGTTGCTTGCGGCGATGGAAACGCACGCCGGGCGGATTGGTCCGGGCGAGACGATGAGCGAGCACGCCATCGCGACATATGCGGCGCGGGTGGCGGACCTGCTGATCGGAGGCATCGGGACATGAGCAGCGCTGTCAATATGGGCAGGTTTGCGGCGGCGCCTCTCGTGGAAGAAATGCGCGTCAGAGGGGAGAGCAGGGCATGACCTGGCGGACGATCACGGTGGAGAAGCGCGGCGCGGCGGACTGGCTGACGTTGAACCGGCCGGACATGCTCAATGCGATTTCGCTGGAGATGGTCGACGAACTCAGCGCCTATTTCGGCGCGCTCTATAGCGACCGCGAGACGCGTGTGGTGGTGATGCGCGGGGCGGGCCGGGCGTTCTGCGCGGGGCTTGATATCAAGGACCGGCAGGCAGCGAATGGCCCCGATCCGTTCGGCGGGGGCTTCGGCTTTCAGGGCCATCTGGCGGACGTCTATGTGAAGATGCGGCGCTGCCCGCAGCCGATCATTGCGCTGGTGCAGGGCGCGGCTTGCGGCGGCGGTTTTGCCTTTGCTCTGGCCGCAGACATCCGCGTCGCGGGGACAAGCGCCAAGATGAATGCGGCTTTCATCAAGCTTGGCCTCTCTTCCTGCGACATGGGGGTGAGCTATTTCCTGCCGCGGCTGGTGGGCACGTCGGTGGCTTCGGAACTGATGCTGACCGGGCGGTTCATCCATGCCCAGCGCGCGCTGGCGACGGGGCTTGTGAGCGAGGTGGTGCCCGATGACGAGCTTGAAGCCGTTGGTGAAGGCTATGTCGCCGAGCTGCTCGCCGCCTCGCCCAAGGGGCTGCGGATGACCAAGGAGGGGCTCAACCTCGCGGTCGATGCGCCGAGCCTCGAGGCGGCGATGGCGATCGAGAACCGCAACCAGCTGATGACCGCTGCCAGCCCCAATTTCGCCGAAGGCATGCGCGCCTTTCTCGAGAAGCGCGCGCCCAACTACATTCCCGACTGAATGGACCGCTTGTCATGACCCATCCCAAATACCCGTTGGTGTTTTCGCCGCTGACGATCCGGGGCAACCGGCTCAAGAACCGCATCATCATGGGCTCGATGCATTCGGGCCTCGAAGACTTGCCCGATGCGGCGGAGCGGCTTTCGGCCTACTTCGTCGAACGCGTGAAGGGCGGCGTCGGCATGATCATCACCGGCGGCATTACCCCGCACGAGAGCGGCGGGCGCGGTGCGAAGCTGAGCGAGCCTTCGGAAGTGCCGATGCACCGCGCGGTGACCGATGCGGTGCACGCCGCCGATCCGGACGTGAAGATCTGCATGCAGATCCTGCATTCGGGCTCGATCGCCAATGTGCGCGAGCCGGTCGGGCCGTCACCCGTGCGCTCGCGGCTGGCGCGCGTCGCGCCGGTGGAGCTCGATGAGGAAGGGATCGAGGAGCAGATCGCCGCGTTCGCCAATTGCGCGTCGCTGGCAGTGCAGGCGGGCTACGACGGGGTCGAGATCATCGGGTCGGCGGGCTATCTGATCTCCACCTTCCTCGTCGAGAAAACCAACCAGCGCACCGACCGCTGGGGCGGATCGTGGGAAAACCGCATGCGCTTTGCGGTCGAGGTGGTGAAGCGCGCGCGCGTGGCGCTGGGCGACGACAAGATGCTGATCTTCCGCATTTCCGCGATGGACATGCTCGAAGGCGGTCTGGCGTGGGAAGAAGTGGCGAGCCTCGCCAAGGCGCTCGAAGAGGCCGGGGCGGACGTGATCAGCACGCACTTCTGCTGGCACGAGAGCCAGGTGCCGACGATTGCCACGATGGTGCCGCGCGCCGCCTTCGCGCAAGTGACGGGCAAGCTGCGCGATGTCGTCTCGATCCCGCTGATCACCAGCAACCGCATCAACATGCCGCATGTCGCGGAGGAAGTGCTGGCGCGGGGGGATGCCGATCTCATCTCGATGGCGCGGCCGATGCTGGCCGATGCGGAGATCGTGAAGAAGGCGTGGGAAGGCCGCGAGGACGAGATCAACACCTGCATCGCTTGCAACCAGGCCTGCCTCGATCACACCTTCACCGGCCAGCTGACCAGTTGCCTCGTCAACGCGCGCGCTTGCCGCGAGACGGAGATCACGGTTGCTCCGGCAGACAAGGTGCGCCGCATCGCGGTGGTGGGCGCAGGGCCGGCGGGCCTCGCCTATGCCACCATCGCCTCCGGACGCGGGCACATGGTGACCCTGTTCGATGCGGCGGAGGAAATCGGCGGGCAGTTCAACCTCGCGCGCAAGATCCCCGGCAAGGAGGAGTTCGACGAGACCATCCGCTATTTCGGGCGGATGATCGAGGTGAACGGGATCGAATTGAAGCTCGCCACGCGCGTCAACGCCGACATGCTGGCGGCGGGCGGTTTCGACGAGATTGTGATCGCCACCGGGATCACGCCTAGGAAGCCCGATATTGTAGGCATCGATCACCCCAAGGCGGTCCGCTACGTCGATGTGATCACCGGCAAGGCCGAAGTGGGCCAGAAGGTCGCGATCATGGGCGCGGGCGGCATCGGTTTCGATGTCGCCGAACTCATCACCCATGCCGGAACACCGGGCTCGCTCGATATCGACGTTTTCGCGAAGGAATGGGGCATCGATTTCAAGAACCACCCGCGCGGCGGGGTGACCGGTGTGGTGCCCGAAGTCGCCTCCAGCGGGCGCGAGGTCTGGCTGCTCCAGCGCAAGGCGAGCGCAGTGGGCAAGGGTCTGGGGCGCACGACGGGCTGGACGCATCGCATCACCTTGCAACGGCGCGGCGTGCAGATGCTGGGCGGGGTCGAGTACGACCGGATCGACGACGCGGGCTTGCACATCCGCGTGGAGGGCGAACCGCGCTTGCTGGCGGTCGATACCGTGATCGTTTGTGCCGGGCAGGAACCGGCGCGCGGGCTCTACGACGAACTGGTGGCACGCGGGCTTTCGCCGCGGCTCATCGGTGGGGCCTACGAAGCAGCCGAGCTTGATGCCAAGCGGGCGATTCTGCAGGCGACCGAACTGGCAGTGGCGGTCTAAAGGCTGTTCTGCGGGGCCTACGCCGGGAAGCCTCCTGTCCTACAAGGCCGGTTTATGAGAGGGTGAAGCCATGCGCTTCCCCTCCCACCCCGCGCTTGGTCATGGCCGCCCTGCTTCAGGGCGAGGGCGGGCAATTCCTCGCGGCCAGTACCCGGGTCCGCAACTGATCGACTCTGGCGATCAAAATCGCCGCACTGATCGAATGCAGTTATTCCTCAGGGCCGTGTCAACCGTGTCAACTTGTCCCGAAACGGGACCTGACCCGCGTCCATCACTGGCTGCGGCCGCGCGCCTGCACGGTAAGGCGGCGGGCCTCGACTTCCTCGGGCTTGACCGCCGAATTGGCGGCCGAGGAGCGGCTCGCTTCCAGCGCCATGCCTTCGCCGAAGGGCAAGGCATAGCCCTCGTCGATCAGCGCCTTGTAGGTGCGCAGGAACGTGGGGTCGATCGAGGCCATGTCGCGCGCCAGTTGCTGTGCGGCGTGGAGGAGGTCTTCGGGTTCGACCACGCGGTTGACCAGCCCCCAGCGCTCTGCGGTGGCGGCATCGAGGAAGTTGCCTGTGAAGGAAAGCTCCTTGGCGCGGCTGATGCCGATCATGCGCGAAAGCTTCTGCGACAGGCCCCAGCCGGGATAGACGCCGACGCGCGCATGCGTATCGGCAAAGCGCGCATTGGTGGACGCGATCAGGACATCGCAGGCGAGCGCGACTTCAAAGCCGCCGGTGATGGCGACGCCGTTGATCGCGCCGATGACGGGCTTGCGGCAGATCTCGATCGCCTTGACCGGGTTTTCCGACGCGCCCTCGGCGTTGGCGGCGCCCAAGGCCCCTTCGGTCGAGCCCAGTTCCTTGAGATCGAGCCCGGCGGTGAAGGCGCGGGTGCCGGCGCCGGTCAGCACGACGGCGCGCACCGCATCGTCCGCATCGAGCGCGGTCATCACTTCAGCAAGGCGGGCGCGCAGGGCCTTCGAGAGGGCGTTCATCGCCTCCGGGCGGTTGAGCGTGACGGTGGCGACGCCATCGGCGATATCGACGAGGATGAGATCGGTCATGGGCCAAGTCCTTGGGGAAGCTGCGCCGGTTTGACCATGGCGCGCGGGCAGGTGCACCTCTGCTTATTGCGAAGGGGGCGCGATTCCGGCGTAGAGGTCCATGAAGTTGCGGGCGGCATCGCGCTCGCCAGCATCCTTGAAGGCGACATCGAGATCGGGCGCGCTGCCGAGAATGTACATCAGCGCCCACAGCGCGAAGCGGCGGGCGGGATCGGTTTCGAGCCCGAAATCGACAGCGAGACGTTCCGAGCCGGCTGCAAGCTCGCCTGCGCTCAGACCGCCAAGGTCTGCAGTGCCGAAGTAGCGGCGCATCAGGTCGTCAAAGCCCACTGGAATGTCCCTCCCCGAGACGAAAACGGCACGCGAGAGGAGGTCTCCCGCGTGCCGTCCTTGTAGCAACCTGCGCCCGCACGGAGCGCGAGCCGGATCAGCCGTTCAGCTTGTCCTTGACCGACTTCGCGGCGGCGAAGGTCAGCTTCTTCGAAGCGGCGATCTGGATGGTGGCACCGGTCGAGGGATTGCGGCCTTCGCGGGCCGGGCTTTCCTTGACCTTGAACTTCCCGAAGGCGCTCAGCGAAACTTCTTCGCCCTTGGCAGCCGCATCGGCAATCGCCGCGAACACGGTGTCGACCAGCTTCTTGGCATCGGCCTTGGTGAGGCCCGCGCTGGCAGCAACGGCTTCGGCGAGTTCAGCAGTATTCATGATCCCAAATCTCCAACGGTTGGACGCGCCGGTTAGCTTGGGCCGCGCCCGTCGTCCAGCCATGCGCGGCGAGAAAACGCTGGAATCTGGGGGAATCTGACGACCCGGGCCGCGCGAACGCCGTGCGGAAGCGTTCCGGGTCCGTACGGGCGAGGCGCCGGCGGTGGTGCAAACACGCGGAAAACACCACGGTGCCGGGATGAGGCCGACGACCAATCAGATCAGCCGCTTTTGTGCAGCAACATAAGCGCATTGGTTTAGCAGAAAGTGCAGCGCGGATTGGCACTCTGTTCAAGATCGGATCTGTTGAGTCCTGGCGGTGCACTGCCGATTACTACCAATCCGTCCGTGCGGCTGCGGACACAAATCTTGCGCGCCGACTGGAATTGGGAGCAGTTCTGGCCGCACTTCAGTCGCGCCGACAGCTGTGATCCGATAAATGGATTCCGGTCAAGGCGGACCCGAAATCCGCCACTTTTTGCACAGGATTGCGGTGCGCTGGAGGGCTGACCCGCGCCTTGTTGTAACATTCCGCGGTGCCGATCCGAAACTCGGGCATAAGCTCTTGGGAGATGCGCAATGATCACCTCACTCCTGTTTCTCGCCGCTGCTGCGCAGTCGGTCGATGCTGATCCGGTGCAGCCCCTATACGAGGATGCCCAACTCGGCAGGCAGATGTCGGTCGAGGAAATGAAGCGCGATCTGGTCGGCAGTTCGTTCGCGTTCGACAGCCCGGAAGGCAAGAACCTGTTCTATGTTGCCGAAGGCGGCGTGCTCAAGGGCGTGATGCCCAAGGGCGAGAAGTTCGCGATCAACTGGCGGTTCCGTGAGTACGACAATCTGTTTTGCTTCGAGACCGGCGATGTTGCTTCGAGCGGCTGCGTGCAGATGATCCGCGATGGCGAGAAGGTCAGCATCCGTCGCAAGGACGGTGTGGTGGAATTCACCGCAACCATGGCGCACGGCAATGCCTACAACCTGTGAGTGATACGGCGCGGGTCGCCCCCGCTGGGCACATGCGGCGATGCCGGCTGCGTCCGGCGTTCAGTAGCGGGCCGCCGCAGGAGGACCTGCCTCAGCCGCCCAGCCAATCGGCACCAAGCTCGCCCTGATGCCCCTCGGGCGCCAGCGCGGTGCGCAAGGCTTCGAGCAGCGGCGGCAGGGCCTGCGTGAAGGCATAGGGCGGATTGACGATGAACAGGCCGGCGCCGTTGTAGATGCCGGGCTGGTCGTTGTCGTAGAGCCAATGCTCCACCTGCAGGAGCTTCGGGATGCCGAGCTTGCGCAGCTGTTCGCGCCACCGCACATGGGTTGCGCGGTCTTTTAGCGGAAACCAGATCACCGTCACCCCGTGAGCCCATTTGCGGTGTGCGGCGACGAGCGTGGCGGTGATCCGCGTGCGCTCGTCCGTCTGTTCGTAGGGCGGATCGACCACCACCACGCCGCGCGGGGAGCGGGGCGGCAGCATCGCCAGCCAAAGCTCGTAGGCGTCGCGTTCGTGCACGGCTGCCCCGGTGCCGCGCATCACGCCGCGAAGGACCTGCGCGTCCTCGGGATGCTTCTCGTTGACGATCAGAAGATCCTGCGCGCGCCGCAGCTGCGCCAGAATTCGCGGCGAACCGGGATAATGCCGCGGTTCGGTGCCCCCATTCACCGCCAGTACCGCAGCGCGGTAGTCGCTCAGCAAGGGGTTCTGATCGGCAAGGGCGCGCAGCACGCCCTGCGCCGCCTCGCCGGTGCGCAGCGCCGCTTCGCCGCCAAGGTCGTAGAGCCCGCAGCCGCCATGCGTGTCGATCAGGGTGAGCGCGCTTTCCTTCTGCTGCAAGGCCCGCACGAGCGCGATCAGCAGGCAGTGCTTGACGACATCGGCGCTGTTGCCGGCGTGGAAGGAATGGCGGTAGTTCATGCGGTCTTGGGGGCTGACGAACTGCTTTGATACGTAGCGCACGAGCCGGGCGCGAGGCGATGGCACGGGCCAATGCGGTGCCCGTACAGAAACAGCCGGGAACCTTCAAAGCACTTCTGCGCTCGCGGCGCGGCGCTAGGGCGCCCGCAGCGCAGCGATCGCCGAGAGATCGCTTGCAATTGCATCAGCGTGCGGCGTGAGCGTTTCCTCCGTCACGCCGAGACGGTTGATCCACGCGGTGCGAAAGCCGAACCACTTGGCGCCCAGCGCATCCCAGCCGCTGAACGCGACAAAGCCGATCTCCTCGCGCGGCAAGCCGAAATGGTGCGGCGCCATCGCATAAGCGCCCGACGACGGCTTGAAGGCGCGCACCCGGTCCGTGCTGAGCGGCGGGTCCATCCACCGGTCGAGTCCATTGCTGCGCATGTTGGCCAGCAGCATGTCGGCGCCAAGATTGGACAGGAAAGCGAGCCGGACCCCCGCCTCGCTCAGCGCCGCCAGTGTCGCGGTGGTGTCCGGCCAGGCGGGCAGCTGGCCATAGACTTCGACAAGCGCGCGCTTCTGCTGCGGTGTCAGATCCACATCCTATGCACGCGCCACGTTGCTCCCCCGGCGCGTCAAGCTGATGGACGCTTGGGCTGAATACTGCGCGCGCACCGCCACGGCTGGCGGCATCGTCACGCCGATTCGGCAGGTTGAGGCCGTCTAAGGTTTCACCGGGCACTAGGCCCGATGGAAGCGGGCCAGCGCAGTGATTGCGCCCGAGTGCTGACCTTGCCCGTCAGGTGTAGTGATCGACTTGCCAGTGTGGCTCGTCGGCGCGCCGCCCTGAGAGGTCATCGGCAGCATGTGCTGCGCACTTCCCGGCGAGTTCGGGATGACGCAAGGTCAGGTCTTGGCGCGTTCCATGATCCAGTCGGCCGTGACCCGAGGCTGTGTGAGCGGAAACATATGTCCGCCTTCGATCAGCTTGAGCTCGGCGCCCGTGATCGCTGAAACGGTCGGCTGGCCATGAACCGATGGGTCCAGCAGGAGATCGCCCTTGGCAAACATGATCCCGACCGGAAGGGAAAGCTCGCCATTTCGGCGCGAGCCGCCTCGACATCGCCGCAAGCCGCCACGAACGCTTCGGGACGCAATGTGAGCGCGGCGCCGCCCCGCGTCTCGAAATCGGCCGGGAAGGGTTCGGGTCCGAAAACCTGTGCATTCGCCGCATCTGCTCCAAGGCGGCCTGCGGGCGCAGCCAGGGTCCATGCCAGCAAGGTGCGGACCAATGGTGACTTCAGATCGAGCGCCTTGAAAACTTGCGGAATGGTTTCGATGGGCTGGGTGAGGGGTGCGAGCAGCGCAAGGCCGCCAATCTTGCCGGGATGAGCAAGCGCCATTGCCAGAGCAATCGCACCGCCGAGGGAATGGCCGACCACCAACGGCCGGTGCAGCCCGAGCTTGTCCATCAGTTCGGCGATCATCGCGCCCTGCACGGCAAGGCCGCGATCGCTGTCACCGTGATAGGCCGAATATCCCGATCCCGGTCGGTCGACCACGATCAGTCGGTGGTGGGGCGCGAGTAGCTCGCTCAGGGCATATGTGAAGTTGCGCAGCTGGCCGCCCAGACCGTGCACCAGAACGATCGGTGATCCCTCGCCAGTGTCGAGGTAGTGCAAGCGCGCGCCCTTCACATCGGCGAACTCCCCATCGGGCGGCACCAGCTCTTCGGCGCGCTTGCGATTCCAGGCGGTGAACGCGGCCAGCCCCGCAGCCGAGGCGAGTGCGGTGGCGCCGCTGCCCATGATGGTCTTGAGAAAACTGGCCATGGCGTCGCGGTCCTTCCAAGGTGCGGGGGAAACCTCCATCTCATGGCGCTACCATTTCCGCAATTTCACATAGCGCCTCGGGGTAGTCTGATCATCGGGATGTACTGCATTCTTCCGGCGGCCATTCCGGCCCTCGGAGAACGATCATGGAGATGCCTGAAACCAAATCCACCAAGCGCCAAGCCTGGAATGCTGGCAGGACCGTCGGCGCGAAACGTGCACTCAAGCCAAAGCAAATTTGGGAGATCCGATTTTACCTCAATCAGCGCCGTCGCTTGCGAGATAGAGCACTGTTCGACTTGGCAATCGACAGCAAGCTTGGGCGCTGTGACCTCGTCCGGATGAAGATTGGTGACCTGCCCCCCGCTGGTCCCGCGGTCATAACGAGAGTCCGCCGGTTTGATATTC
>NZ_LJHZ01000149.1:0-4330 GCF_001296055.1 Novosphingobium sp. AAP93 | reverse complement strand
GAAGTGGGGAATTTTCAAATGTCACTTCTGGGGCATTTTACTCCGCCAGCGACAGCGGGTCCATGCGGGCGATGTCATTGGCAGCCTCGAGAAGGAGGTGTTCCCCTGGATCGGCAAGCTTCCCATCCGCGAGATAGATGAGCCGCTGGTGCTGTCGGTCTTGCGCAACATCGAGAAGCGCGGTGCGATCGAGACCGCACACCGGGTGCGGCAGCGGATGTCGGCGGTGTTTGTCCATGCCATTGCCGAGGGCGCAGCGGCCCGCGATCCGGCGGGCGTGGTGACCAAGGCGCTGAGGCCCGTGCCGCGCGCCCGCAAGCGCCCGGCGCTGGTCTCGCTCGAGGCCCTGCATGACATGATCCGCAAGTCCGAGGCTGAGCCCGCCTCCCCGCTGACCAAGCTCGCCTCGCGCTTCCTGGCGCTGACCGCTCAGCGCCCAGGCATGATTCGCGCGCTTCCTTGGTCCGAGATCGAGCAGGTGGACTGGACCAGCGAGGCGCCCTGCCCCGATGCGCTGTGGCGGGTGCCGGCCGCGCGGATGAAGCTGATGCTCGAGCTCAAGCACGACGATGGCTTTGAACATCTGGTGCCGCTGTCGGCCGAAGCCGTGGCCGTGCTCCGCGCGGTACGTGCGCTGACCGGACGCGGGCCGCTGGTCTTCCCCAGCAACCGCAATGCCCGGGTGCCGATGAGCGAGAACACGCTGAGCTACTTCTACAACCGCTGCGGCTATCAAGGCCGCCATGTTCCGCACGGCTGGCGGGCCTCGTTCTCGACCATCATGAACGAGTGGGCCGAGCGCGGCGGCACGCCGGGGGATCGCCATGTCATCGACCTGATGCTGGCACATATTCCGGAAGGCGTCTCGGGCTCGGAAGGCGCCTACAACCGGGCCGCCTACCTCACGCGGCGCCGGGAGATCGCCGACGTCTGGGGCGCCATGCTGCTCGGGATCTTTCCGGCGCCAGCGAAGATGCTCGGCTGGCCGAGCCGATAGGACGAACCTCGCATCACAGCCCAATCTCGAACGGCCTGACGCGCTCGATCGTGCGTTCGAGCTCAGCATGCCTTTCCGGCTCGGGTGCCTTCCCGGCGGCCTGGCCTTGGGCAGCTGCCATGCCAAGCCGCTCGGTCACCTCTAGCGCCGAGGTCTTGTCACCGGGGTTGCGGCCAATGCCGAGCTCGACCTGGTCGCGGTGGTCGACGATCAGCGTGAGCTCGTCGCGCAGGCGGGTGATGGTCACGAGGAAGTTGCGGGCCGACAGCAGCTTCCTCGCCCGGCTGTCCATCACCGCGATGCCTTTATCGCTGGTCAGCCCCTGCGCCATGTGGGCATTGAGCGCGTAGGCCAGATCGATCCGTTGCAGCATCGGATCATCGGGCCTCAGCACTTGCTCCGTGCCGCTCGATGTCCGAACGGTCATCCCCTCCTGCGTGATGGCGGCGATGGTCGCCCGGTCGGCATTGATCAGCCCGCGCTGGTGATCGTTCGCGGTCCAGCGGATGGTGTCGCCGGTGTAGAGCGTGAGCGATTTGCGTTCGTGCAGCTGGACAGCCTGATTGTCTCCGGTGGCGCCAAGGCGCGAGGGCGTGAAGGTATGGCTGCGGCCATGGGCGTCGCGCAGCGTTACCTGCCCCTTACCAGCATCCACCTGGACAATGTCATACCGACCTTTGCCGAGGTGCTGGCGCGTCTGCCGGGCCGTGAGCTCCAGCACCATGCCCGGCTCGTAGGTTCCCACATGGCGCAGTTCCTCGCGCGTGGTGTTGACGCGTGATAGGACCGTGAGATTGCGGCTGTGAGGGCCGATCTCGCCATTTGCGGCAAGGCCGGTCTGCACCGCCCGGTTCACCTCATCGCGCAGCTGCCGGCCCGAGACGTAGATCCCGGTCCGCTCGCGCTCGGCCGGCGGCAGGGAGAGCCAGCGCTCGGCGGCAACCACGGCGCCGTTCTCGCTGACCTCGACGATGTGGTCCTTGAGATGATCCATAGCCTCGCCCGTGCGGCCCTGCTGCGCCGCCGCCTGGGCCCGCCGCAAGGTCTCCGAGCGTGCCCTGAGGTTGGTCTCCATCCGGGCGGTCTCGGTGCCGGCCGCGAGCGCCAGGGCAAAGGGCTTGCCCGCCTCGACCGCCCCCAGTTGCTTCGGATCACCCATCAGCACCAGCCGATCGACCTCCAGCAGGTTGGCGAGCCGGACCAGCCGATCAGAATCGCGGGTCGAGACCATCGAGGCCTCGTCGAGGACCAGCACGGTATCGCGATAGGCAGAGCGCGCTTCGGCCAGATCGGCCTTGCTCGCGGCTCCCTCAAGGAGCCCCCGATGCTGCCCCAGGAAGCGGTGCAAGGTCATCGAGGGAATGCCCGTCTCGCGCTCCAGCATGCGCACCAGCGTGTTCTGCACGCCAAGACCCACAACCTGCTTGCGGTGCTCGCCGAGAATCTGGACGACGGGGCGCAGCAGGCTCGATTTGCCGGCACCGGCCACGCCCTGCACGGCCACCACGCGGTTGGCTGAGGAGAGGATCATGCGCCCCGCCGCTTCCTGCCCGGGGTTGAGCGTCATGCCGAAGTTGAGGTTGGCCGAAGCCTGCAATTGCGCCCCCGCAATCTCACTCGACAGGATTGGACCCGCCGCGCCTTTGCCCACCTCGATCTCAGCCAGCATGCGGGCCTCCAGCGCTGCGGCCTCGGTGGTGGTGAGCCAGCCTTGCATGGACCCGCGCCCCTTGCTGAGCGCCCCCTGATCGGCGAGCTGCGCGATGCGTTTCTCGATCAGCGGCATGGTCGTGGGCAGGCCAAAGTCGAGTGCCGCCTTGGCGAGATCGGTGGCCTTGAACGCCGCTTCACGCTCCGACAGGTGCCGCACCGCCGAGGCCACGGCATGGGCTGCGGCGATCTCTTGCGCCGGCCGCAGATGGATGCGCGCGGGGACCAGGGAATCGCCCGCCTTGATCCCCAGACGCTCGGCCAGTTCGAGCACCATGACCCTGCCGCGCTGGGCGATCGAGGGACGATCCTGGTCCTGCCGCTGCGCGGCGATGGCCATGACCGCCGACCGCTCGCGGGCGTCGCGCACCATGCCGGCGAGGTCGATTCCGAGGCCCCAGGACTGCTCCTCCCAGCGGGACAGCAAGGCACCCCGATCGACATCGTGCGGCTTGGCCGACCGCGTCGCCAGCGTCGCGATCACCCCCGCCTCGAGCCCGCTGCCGCGCCGCGCTTCGAGCACCTCCTGCCGCCGCGTCGAGAAGGCCATGACGGCCTCGCGGCTGATCCCGGCGGCTTCGAAGTTGCCATGCTTGCCGACCGCCCCAATGCGGTATCCGAGCTTCTCCACCTCGCCCCGGAAGCGCGCCATGGTCATGGCGTTGAGCAGGGTATTAAACTGCCACAGCCGGTCATTGCGCAGCGCTTTCCAGGTCCCATCGGCGGCCTGCGTCATGTTGGCGACCACGGCGTGGAAGTGGAGATTGGGCTCCTGGTTGCGGTTGGTGTCGTGCTGGAACAGGGCCACGGTCAGGTTGTCGGTCTGGACCTGGCGTTCCTTCCCGGCCCGCTCCACGCGCATGAGCGCGGCGTTCGCCTCGGCCCACTGCAAGGTCTCGATCACCGCCTCCCGGTACGCGGTGATGATCCGCTCATCCTTGCCGACGAGGGCCAGCAGCGACCAGCTTTTGGGGAGCGAGAAGGTGAGATCGGTGCCCGCACGATGGTCCGCCCCTTCGCGCCCGATCCGCCCCCCACCGGGCAGTTCACCACGCAGGATTGCCTCGAAGGCTGCGGCTTCGACCGTACCTGACAGGCCCAGCCGTTCGGCACCCTTGCCAACCCACACCCCCGACCGATCAGCATCGGCGCCGGCATAGTAATTGTCCTTGGCAAAGTAGCTGGCCGCCCCGCCAGCCGAGCGCACATTGGCGACCGACAGCATGGCTCATGCCCCCCGCTTGGGTTGAGCAATGCGCTCCCGGTACTCGCGCAGCCGCTTGCCATGCGCGGCATGAATCCGGGCGCGCAGGTCCTTGTCCGCCTGGACGGTCAGGAGCCCGTCGAGCGCAGTGGACGTGAACAGCAGGTGGGACATGATCCGGTCCCGGAACGCGGCCTCATCCTGCCCTTCGATGACCCCGCTCACGGCCAGCTTCAGCCATTGGCTGACGCTCATCTGCGCCCCGTCGGCGGCGGCCTTTACGGCCCGGTAGAGCGGCTCATCGACATAACATTGCAGCGCAAAGCGCATGGGTTCCAACTCAGGTCGGCCGCCCCCATCGGCGGTTGTGTCCCACGGGGTGGTGTAGGAACCGTCGATCCACGGCAGGATCAGGTTCG